>JAEUVS010000085.1 GCA_016786745.1 Chitinophagaceae bacterium
CCCAACGCGGCCACGATGGGAAAATATCTTTCAGATCGTGCGGAAGAGATGAAGCAACGACATCCTTCTATTGGTGATTTCAGAACACGGGGATTGCTTGGATGTTTTGAACTGGTGAAGA
The DNA here is from genome assembly GCA_016786745.1 of Chitinophagaceae bacterium. Lineage (GTDB taxonomy): Bacteria > Bacteroidota > Bacteroidia > Chitinophagales > Chitinophagaceae > Flavitalea. The sequence goes on from JAEUVS010000085.1 coordinate 122, forward strand.
ACAGAAAAACTAAGGAGCCGATGGCCCCGTATAATGCATCTGCCGGTGAAATGATGATTATGAACAAAGTGGCCGCTCGCCTGAAAGAACTCGGCATGTACACATTCGTAAGATGGAGCTTTGTATTTGTGGCGCCTCCCCTTTGCATAACAAAAGACCAGATCGATGAAGGGCTGTCGATGCTCGGCGATGCGTTCACTATCGCCGATGAATATGCGCAGTAATCCCCGGTGGCTCACCTACTCTCAATCGGCCTCCAGAACAAATTCAATGATCTGTTCATTGGGTCGCACATAACTTCCCTTTAGTTCTTTTTGACTAAGGGGCACCGATAGCGCACCTATTGCGTATTTTATATCGCTTTCCAGGTGTGGTTCGCCACCATAGGGCTGGTAAGGATACACCGGCCATGTGATCCTCGCGTGTTCATCCATATGCAACGTCCAACCGTTATGTTTTATCCACCCTCCAATCATCGCGGGTGTTAATTCAATTTTATCCGTTCCGAGAACAAACTTCTGCCCTGTGGCCGTTTCTAAAGTCTCACCGGCTTTCAGGCACAGTTGCAGGTTTAGCGCTGCTTCTTCGGCCGGCCGCCCCATACCGCTGATTACAAAATAAAATGGCAATTTACCTGTAGATTTTACCGGCACGTACAGGTCACTGAAAAACGTGTTATATCCCAATGATAGCCTCATTGTATCGCTTGTTATGTTTAGCCGGCTGCTGATCGGAATTGAATAGTATTTCCCGGAAAGCTTTTCGAAGAAAGTACCCAGTTCAGGCTGACGCTTTGAATTCGCGCCACTGATCACCTGGCCAAGTGTATTATGGTAAATGCTAAGGTGAGCCTGCCTGTCAAGGTAAAATTGGTTGAGAATAGCCTGCGGACTGATCAATCCTGAAATAGCGGTTATCCATTTACCATTTTTATTTATCGCGGCGGGAACTTTTGCCTGGTACAGGTATTGTTTCTGATCCTGCGGTATTGGTTGCTGCGAACCTTCATGATAATAGAGTGCGTTCTGCGCCATCCTTCCCAGCACATCCATCGGTAACATATCAGTATTGAAAAACCCAGCGAGAAACTGCGCATACCTGCGTCCATCCGGAAAATTTGTAAATGCGAAATGTGCCCATGGACTTACTCCCCAATGCCTGTTACGGTCGTTCATAGTTTCAACCGGTTCGCCATTCGGGTAAGTAAAATGCTTGTGGAAAGTTGTAGCTCTGCGCAGCGCCGGAAGAACCGCCGTATCATGACTATGTTCCCAGTACACCGAAACGCTGGTTAATGTTAAATGATTATAGCCTATGGTTGGACTCGCATTTACCAGTTCTCCCCAAAATCCGTCAGCCGTTTGTTCGGTGATTGCAAAACGACGAAGAATCCGGGCTCCTAATTTTTGCCACGATTGATCATTAAATACCTTACCTGCCAGGTAGACGATAGAAGCATATATGGAATAATGATTGGGCGAAGTGCCCGTATATGGCGTGTTATACCACGCGAAATTTATTCTCTTTAAACATTCTTCTTCGAGCGGATGTATATTTTTCAGGAGTTCCCGCTTCCATCTTTCTTTTCTCGTTTCACCAAGCTCCTTAATTAAAAGCCGGTACGTTTCGAGCCACATATATGTTTCCCAATCGCTGTCGGCGCGTTCTTCATAAGTACCTTTCTCACTTTCCACCGCCATCATGTCGCCGAGGCGGATTGCCAGCGCCAGCATCTTTGGATCGTGAAAGCGCTTGTTAGTGCTGTGCCTTTTGCTGTACAGCACCGCCGGTGCGAGAATAGTAAATGGAAAATGGCGGGAACCGGGTTCTTTCTCAAGTTCTTCGAAAGTAATACCGGGTTTGCCATCCAATCTTGCTGCAACGTCATCGCTTCCGGCAGACATCAGCCAAAAGTACCTGGCGGGTAACGTTTGTGGTTCACCTGGCTGCGAGAATGCAGGAAAAAGAAGAAATAAAGCTGCGGAGAGCAGCATGAAAAGTTTAATCTTCATCTTCGATCGTTTTTTCCGCGATACCATTTTTAGCAGCGTACTGATCAATCAACAAATCGAGATCCGCTTTCCATTTTTTCAATTCAATCCTTTCAAAAGGCGCGAACATATAGTCGAGCCCGGTTCTGCGGCTAACATCTCCGTAGGAGTTGACATCAGGAATTACATTAAGAAATTTTTTTCCAATTACGCTCCTGTTCCTTTTATACTGGCTCTTTTCCCAAACGGCCGTCAGCGAAGGGTTTACTTCTTCATATTCCTGTAATAATTTTGCGGCGAGGTGCGATGCCTCGAGCCATCGGCTCACCACTCTTCCCGGCTTGTCGGCTGTGCTGGCAGCTTCCAGTAATTTATCTTCCATTGCTGCCATGTTCAATAATGTATGAATTGTAAAGCGCTGCAGGTATGCAAGCGACAACATCACCTCAAGGTTGTATTTATTGCGTTTCACTTTTGCAATATTGTGAAGAAGCAGATTGATGAGCCTGTCATTTTTCACGGCCATCTTTGCCGCTTTCTCTATCTTCTGCGCATATTTTGTCCGAAAGGTTGATGCCGTGTTTATATTTTCAGCCGCAGGCAATTTCGGAGCTTCCAGTAACCTGTCGTATTGAATGCCACCTATTCCTTTTCCGTATGAATTTCCGTAAGATCTTTTGACTTCTTTCGACACTATCCTGTCCCAGGCGTCTGCATACATCTGTGAACCTTCGTCGAGCAGTTGATAAATTTCAATAAGCTCAGGACTTGAGTAACCGTAGAATACTTCCATAAAGTCGGCCGTACTTTGTTCTATAGTAGGTTTATTGGTCGTCCAGCCATACTGAGCCACAGTTGCCCATCCGAGCCAGAATGTTTCATTATGTAATCCTGCATCGCCCCAGGCAGCAGCGAAAGTGCCGACAAGATCTGGCGAATTCTTCAGCACCAGCGTGATCGCTTCTGATGCATGTTTCAAGCGTCCGGGTCTGCCAGGCGACGAAGGGAAATAATTTGGGAACATAGGTTCGCTACCCTGCATCGAGATGTAAGCAATCTGTCTGATGCCTGCCTTTTTTTCCCGCTGCACCCAATCTCTCGTGCTATAAGATGCGCTACCAACCGCCCCGTCGATAATACCCGGCGGTAGTTTCGCAATATGCTCTTTTAACAATGGGTACTCGATCCATGCAATTACGCGCCGGTTGTGCTTCTTCATCCAGTCGTTCGCCTTTACCACGAATTCCGTCCACACAAGGCTCCGGTTCTCTTCGTTATAAGGCAATTTGCATTTGTTGCAAATGCCGGCATAATACACTTCGTCGGTCGACACGAGAAAATAGTCTACCCCGGGGGTGGCATCCACCATATCCTGGTACATATCAAATATCAACCTGACCGATTCGTCATCGCATATACATGCCTGATAGTTATTTCCGTCGGCCCTGAGATGCGCGAATTCAGGATGTTTAAGAACGTAGGCCATATGCGCTGGCGCCTGTATATCCGGAATAAGCTGAATAAACCTTTCTTTGGCGTAACGGGTGAGATCCTGCATTTCGGCTTTTGTAAAAGCTCCGGGTGATCCTATTACCGGATGACTCGGAAATTCATACTTGTCATAAATCTCAAAGGCGATAGCATTAATCTTGAACACAGCCGCCTGGTCGAGATAACGTTTTAAGGTTTCTATCCTGTCCTGGTGGTGTTTTGTGTCCCAGTGGGAAATTCGCAGCTGCAAATTCGGCCAGTCAACAATCTCGCATGCCGGCAGCATTATCCTGCCATCGTCCCTCATCCTCATTAGTTGCAATAAACTTTGCACGCCATAAAAAAGTCCGTTTTGTGTTTTGCCCGTCACATGGATTTTGTTTGGAACAATGGTAAGCTGGTACGCCTGTGCATTCAGCGCAGTATCGGTAGAAGCCGTTTTTAGACCGGGGTCAATTTCAAGCACAACAGTTTTTGAAGATTTTGAGCTGAATGTGATATTGTGAAATTCTTTGGCGCGTTGCTCAAGAATCTTCCGCGAAATAGTCCCCGTACCCGGCTTTTGCTCTATGGCCCAGGTGCCATCTATCATCACATCACCCCTCTCGAGCTTCAATTGCTGGGGTGTAGGGAAAATAGTGTATCCCCTGGCGTGCAATGGAGAAACAAAACCGTCTTTCTGTGCATTTGCCACTAATGAAATCAACATGAAAAGGAGAACCGACAGGCTGCCTTTTTTGAGTTCCCTGACCGCATAGTCAACAGCTCTTGCCGTGAGAGCCATAAAAGTGAGAGAAGGATTTTGAGTGGATGTTGATGTCATGCACGCACCATCTGTTACGAAAACATTTTTGCAGGCGTGCAATTGGTTCCATTTATTGAGCAAAGACGTTTTGGGATCCCTGCCCATTCTAACGCCGCCCATTTCATGAATATCGAGTCCGGGGGCCTGTGTTGAATTATGAGTTTTGATGTTGATAAATCCCGCGCTCGTAAACATTTCCGAAAGTTGCTCGAAATAGTCTTTCTTCATCTTCTCGTCGTTCCCGTCGTAGTCAACAGAGATTTTGATTAACGGGATTCCCCACTGGTCTTTTTGGTTTTCATCGAGCTTCACCCAGTTCGTTTCTTTTGGAATCGTTTCTCCCATCATGTGTGAACCTACTCCCCAAAGTCCGAGCCCTGGTTTTAACAATTTTTCCTTTAACTGTGGTCCGGCGCCGCTGGTATCGGGATTAATACTTCTGTATCCTGAAAAACCGCATGCATAACCACGCAGGAAATCGGTTTCCTGTTTAAATAAATTTCTAAATCTGGGGATGTAACCGCCTCCCACTGTACGTCCCACTTCCTTATACTGTTTCAGTCCTTCGTATTGCGCGCTTATCCGCGCGCTGTAATTGTGAAATGCCACGTACTTTCCCATTAGCTGATTATCGTTACCCAGCCCATTGGGAAAACGGCTTGAAGTAGAATTGAGCAATACCAGGTTCGTGTTGATGGCCCCGGCGTTTACAAAAATTACTTCTGCAAAAAATTCGGTTGCCGCATGGGTTTGTGAATCAATTACCCTAACGCCTGTCGCCCGCCCTTTCTTTTCATCGTAAATAATGGAGTGGACCACTGAAAATGGTCGCAGTGTAACGTGTCCCGATTTCAGCGCCCATGGAATTGTTGACGAATTGCTGCTGAAGTATCCGCCGAAGGGACACCCGCGCTGGCAAAGCAGGCGCGTCTGGCACTTTGCGCGTCCCTGGTCGAGGTGGATTTGCTGTGGTTGCGTTATATGCGCCACGCGTTCGTTGATCACATGCCTGTGCTCGTAATTTTCCCGAAGATGCTTTTTGAAATAATCTTCCACCGCGTTGAGTGGAAACGGCGGTAGAAATTCCCCGTCGGGCAGCTGCTTCAGTCCGTCTTTGTTGCCTGATATGCCGACGAATCGTTCAACATGACCATACCATGGCGCGAGGTCATCGTATCTTATTGGCCAGTCTACGGCATAACCATCGCGCGCGGGTCCTTCAAAATCGAAATCGCTCCACCTTTGAGTGGCTCTCGCCCACATTAATGATTTACCGCCTACCTGGTATCCGCGAATCCAGTCGAAAGGTTTCTCCTGTATATAGGGATGTTCGGCATCTTTCACAAAAAAATGCGCCGCATCTTCTTTGAAAGCATAGCAGCGATTGATAATGGGATTTGCCTTCTGCTCGTCGAGCGGAATTTCGCCGCGATGCGGAAATTCATAGGGATACATATTGGCAGTGGGATAGTCCACGTTATGTTTTACATCCCTGCCCCTTTCCAGGACGAGTGTTTTAATTCCACGGTCGCCGAGTTCCTTTGCGGCCCATCCTCCACTCATTCCTGACCCAATTACAATCGCATCAAATACATTTTTATCCGGCATAGCCTGGTGTGTTTGTTTGTTACGCTGGAGCGTACCCGTTATATGGAGTAGTAGGAATCAGTTCATAAACGACAAGGTTCGTCATTACATACTTTGAGTTCATATAACCCTGTATGGTCTTATCTTTCATGATGTCGTAAAAACGGGCCAGGTTGCCAGAGGCGTTGTTCCCATTTTCAATTTCGTTCAGTAATTGTTGTCGCTGCAATTCGCCGCAGGCAATAAGGG
>JAEUVS010000119.1 GCA_016786745.1 Chitinophagaceae bacterium
CGGTTTGCGTTACAGGATTACATTTACGCCCGACGACGCACCGGCAGATACCGTTTCGACTATTGTTTTGTTATCAGGTATCAGCTACCTCGATAAGATATATTATTTAGAAGATGGTCAGATTACGGCGCAACCTGTGTACAACGGGCGCACCGACTATGCACTTCCCGGAACGGATGGTAAGAGTAATTTCGACGAAGGCGGAGGTTGTAACGGGGAGGGAATTGCAGTGGATTTAAAAAATGGCAGCATAGATCTTGACAAAACCGTCGCAAACGGCGTTTTCGGCGACGAACCGAAGAACGGGGCGCAGAAAGAGGTTGAACTGCGTTACAGGATCAGCGATAATAGTAACAAAGCGTTGAACAGGTTGAAGGTTAAATTGTATTTCTTCGAAACCCCCGACGATATAGACCAGGACCTTGTAGTTGAAATGAACCAGCGGCGCGAGATGGATATGTTCATCGGCCTCAATCCGCAGCCTCCCTTTCTTTCAGTGTATAATCCACCTCAAAAGAAACTTTCTGTTGCATCGAATTCTATACTTGGTGCCGCGAAGCCACGGCCACCATGTATCTTCATCGTGGGGCGCGCTCAAAAATAATTTTTAGATACATTTGCCCGATACCAGCTTATAGAAAAATGACGGGTGCACGGCGTTTAATTTTTGTTATTGTATTACTTGCTTTATTTCAGTCTCCGTCCGGACAAAACGCTAATCAACTTCCCCGATATATTCAGTTATACCAGGCTGCGGAAAAATTATACTATAACGATAATACCAGCGAAGAGCAGGATAGTATCGCTCTCGCAACTTACCAGGGAGTAATTAGTTTACACAGCGGTATGCCCGACAGTATTTTGTGGGACAGTTATTTCAAGACCGGAATTTATCTGCAGACAGCGAGCAAATTTGTAGAGGCCATCCCCTTTTTAAAAAAAGCAATTTTGCTGCACACATCGGTGCCTGCAATCACGGAAAAGCTGATGTATCAGCCTAACCTTTATCTCGGTAATTCTTATTATTCGGCAAGCATGTTCGACTCAGCGGTATACCACTACAGGAAGGCTGAAGAAATAGTTGCGAAATATCCGGGTATTGACGGTAGCGAGAGGCTTTATAACACCATTGGAGCGATGAGTTACGAATCGGGCGATTATCTTCAAAGTAAAATCTATTTCGGGAAAGCGATACAGGTGCTTTCAGGCAGAGAGCCAGGCAACAAAGCACTGATGGTAAATTATAAGAACAATCTTGCGTCGGCCTTAAGGAAACTCAAGCAGTACGATAAGGCGATGGAAATATTTACCGCGTTGCTGGATGAAAAAGTTAATCGCGATGAGATACTCCATAACATCGGTTCGATATACCTTGAACGTGGTAACGATACCATGGCGATACGTTACCTGTTAAAAGTGGGTTACAACGACCAGAACAAATTCAACGATCTTGGTGTGGCGTACAGCAGGGTGAATAAATCCGACTCGGCCTACTTCTATTTCGTGAAGGCAACTGATCTTAACACCCAATTGAATGGTTCACGAAAGAACGTGCAGTACGCGATTACCTGCAAAAATATGGGCGACTACTTCGTAGCAAAAAAACTTCCTGACTCTGCGATTGCGAAGTATCACGAAGCGATTACCCAATTGGTATTTGATTTTAATGAAGCTGACACGCGATTAAATCCTTCTGAATTTAATGGATATTTTTCAGTCGTCGAGCTGTTTGAGGCGCTTTCATCCAAAGCAAAAACCTTTACGCTAAAATACCAGGATAACTACAACAAAAACGACCTTGTTTCTTCCATCAACGCCTACTATGCGCTTTACAAACTGGCGGATTATGTAATCAGGAATTATACTTCTGAAGAGGCGAAGCTGCTCCTCGCTAACCGAAAATACCTCTCGCACACCGAGCCGATTGACATCTCGTTGAAATTATTTGAAATTACCGGCGACAGCGTGTTCCTGCGTCATGCTTTCAGGTTCGATGAAAAGAATAAGGCCACAATACTGGCGCTTCAATTACAGGAAACAAGATCAAAAATAAATGCGGGTCTGCCCGTGGAGCTACTGAACCGGGAAAAGTTCCTGAAGCAGGAAATAGTAAGGTTGCAACTGAAATTGCCGGAGATTAAGGATAGTTTACAACTGGCGAAAGCAAATGATCTTTTGCTCGACAGGCAAATTGAAATCAGGGAGCTTTATAAGAAATTCGATAGCTACCCTGCTTATAAAGAACTAAAATTTATTGACAATACGATTGACGTTGCAAAGTTGCAATCCATCGTTCCGCGGAACTATGGTGTACTATCTTATCATCTTGGCGATACGAGCCTGCTTGCGTTTTACATTGCGCATAACCAGTTTGGGTATCATCAGCAAAAGATCGACAGCACTCTAACGCGCGACATCCGCGAACTCCATGAAATTATCCAGCTGACCGATAGGAATACTTCAACCCGCGTCGCACAGCTCTCCAATCAACTTTACAAACAGCTTATTGCGCCTTTTGAGAAGAACCTGGAAAGGGTGGCGAAGCTGATGATCATCCCGGATGATGAACTTTCATTTTTGCCTTTTGAAATTTTGCATCGTCCACAGGGCAAAATGCTCGTGAATACTCATGCAGTTTCTTACAACTATTCCTGCTCATTGCTCGATGAAAATAAAAAGAAGCGGGGCAGTCAGCAGGTGTTGGCGATGGCGCCGTTTATAAAACAATTGCCTTCGAGTGTAACTGAAATTAGTGGTTCCGACGAAAAGTTGACAGGTTCGTCGGCCACGAAGGAGGCGTTTCTAAAGTCAGCAGAAGACTTCCCTGTAATACATCTTGCAACTCACGCTACAGCGAACGATTCAGTCCCGTCAAAATCGTTTATTGATTTTTATTCTTCAAAGTTATTTACTCCCGAAATCGCTCAGCTTCAACTAGGTTCACTAGACCTCATCATACTGAGTGCGTGCGAAACGGCTAAAGGGCAACTGGTAAAAGGAGAGGGGTTAATGAGTTTAACGAGATCGTTTTCATATGCGGGATGCCGAAACATCATAGCATCATTGTGGAAAGCAGATGATGCATCAACAGGAAAAATTAGCGGGCAACTTCATAAATACCTGGGCGATGGCGTTCCTTATTCGGAGGCATTGAACAGGTCGCTGAATGATTATGTTGATAGCGATGTACCTGCGAGGTTGAAATCGCCTGCGTATTGGGCGCATTTGCGACTGATCGGAACTTTTGATGAACCGCCTGCAAGCTATTCCTATTTCATATGGATAATGGTTGGGGCAGCCGTTGTGCTCGGTGCGATTATTTTCCTTTCCATGCGGCGATCCGTACTTTCATAAGATACCACGTTGTTACCTGGTCGTTATACAGGTGACCAGGGTTGTTATGGATTCTTTCCAGTAGAGGTAATGCTTTCTCAGCTTCGCCGTTTTTGAGGTAAGCAAGCGCCAGGTAGTATTCTGCATCGTCGTTCATAATTTTATTCGCGCTGTTCCTGTTTAGATTGAGGATTTGCGAAAACGCGGCAACCGCTTTTTGCGGCTCTCCCGACTTCAAGAAACTTTGTCCCTCCATGAATTTTTCTTTCAATACCGATGCGGTTTCGCCCTCTCCTCTTTGAGGGGAGTTTTCATAGGGAGCGAACCGGCTGTTAAAAAGATTTTCCGGGGTGGAAGTGTAGTATACAAAAACCGCGGTGCCAACAATGAGCACCAGTATTGCTGCGGCGATGTTTCTGATCATACCATACATAGATCGTACTGGCGCTTTGGCGCGCTTGGCACCGCGCAGCCCAGGCATCATCTCCGCATGAATTCGCCGGATATCCTGTTTCAATCCGTACGACTTCAACGCATCTTTCAGCGATTCGTTTTCTTCCGCGTTACTCATATTGCAGAGCGTTTTTAAATTTTTGAGCGAGTGCAGGATTAGCGTTAAACTTTTCCTCGAGGCTCTTCATGCATTTCGCTTTTTTGTTTCTCACCACCTGTTCATTCTGATAGTCGAGGTGCGTGAGTATTTCGGTGATTGAAAGATTTTCATAGTAAAAGGCCAGCAATATTTTCCTGCAAAGTTCACCGAGGTTTTCAATTGTATCAAATATCAACTTCCTCGATTCCCTGTTGCTGATATACTTTTCTATTTCAGGTTCGGCAACGCTCATACTGCTGCTGAATTTTTCTTCCCGCTTCAATTTGCGTCCACGTTTTTTAAGCTCGTTTAACCAGGTATTCCTGTTGATCGAGAAAAGAAAAGTTTTTACTGACGACTCGCCTCTGAATTTGTTCTGCTGAATAAGACTGATGAAAGTAAGAATAACTTCCTGGAAGATGTCTTCCGCATCTTCGCGGGTTCCCTGGTTTTGTTCTATATATGAAGAAAGTGAGTAAAAATGTTGCTCATATATGTACTTCACCGGTTCATCAATTGTCTTTCCGTTTCTTACCAGCATTATTAATTCTTCGTCCGAAAAATTCTGTGCTGCCCGCATTCACTGCTGTTTTATTGGTAAACAAATCTTTCTCTTTTGTAACCACTCTTCCAAAAAAAATATTTTCTGTTTCCGGTTACATTGTGTTACACTACGGATACTAATTTATAAATCACATAAACAAGATAAAAATGAGAAAAATTATTTTACCACTGGCAGTTGTAGCGATGCTCGCCGGTTCGTGTACGAAAGAAAACATTTCAAGGCTCGGGGATATTGTTAAACAGGATGATCACGGCGGCGGCTCCGGAAGTGGCGGCTCTGGAAGCGGCGGCGGTGACAATATTCCTTCTTCCAGTGTGCCCGATTCAGTGATGAATGCCTTTAACGACAAATACCCTGGCGCTTCTGTAAGGGAGTGGAAAAAACTCGATAACGGCAATTACAAGGCTGAGTTCACCTTTAATGGTGAAGAGTGGGAAGCGATATTTTCAGCTTCAGGCGATTTACTGAAGGAGGAACGCGACTAACGGGTGAATCAAACTTTTTCAGTCACCTTCTCCTTAAGAATTTGCTGAGCCTCCTTCCTGGGTCTTATAATCAAGCGTAGTGTCGGATCATTGGTAAGAAACGACCACAGCCAGTTGTAGGCGAGTTTCAGTTTGTTTCTGAATCCGGCGATGGGGATCAGGTGTATAAACAACCAGACGAGCCAGGCCAAAAATCCTTTGAAAAAACCTTTAGGGAGGTCAACCACAGCTTTGTATTTGGCAATAATGGCCATGCTTCCCTTATTGTGATACCTGAAAGGTTGCATTGGTTCGTGTGCGGCGAGCCTTTGCAAATTATTGCCAAGTAGTTTTCCCTGCTGAATCGCCACCTGCGCAAGCTGGGGATGGCCATTGGGATAATCCGGATCTGAAGCCTGGTAACAAATGTCGCCGATCGCGAAAATATTATTGCAATCCTTTACGCGGTTGAATTCATCTACCAAAATTCTTCTTCCCCGTCCAATACTGGTTTGCGGTATCCCCGGGGCTTCGCGTGCTATTACACCGGAAGCCCAAACAACTGTTGACGAAGGAATGGTTTCTCCATTCGCGAGAATTACTTTTTGATTTACGTAATCTTTTACGGCGGTATTGAGAACGATTGTTACGCCAAGTTTATTAAGGACTTTATACGCCTCTGCCTGCGATTTTTTGCTCATTGCACCAAGCAGCGATGGACCGGCGTCAATCAAATATATTTTACCCCGCAGGTTGGTAAGCTCAGGATAATCCTTTCGCAGGATATTCTTTCTCATTTCAGCGAGCATCCCGGAAATTTCAACGCCTGTCGGTCCACCACCTGCAATCACTATGTTCTGCAATTTTTCACGTTCGGGACCATCGCTCAGCCTGATCACTTTTTCGATGTTAAGGAGAACGGTATTCCTGAAATTCAGCGCGTCGTCAATCGTTTTCATTGGCAGCGCCTGCTTCTTCATATTTTCTATTCCAAAATAATTTGTTTCGGTACCCATGGCAAGTACCAACACATCGTATTCGAGATTACCTGTATCGGTTTCTACAATATTATTCTGAACGTCGATATTGATGACCGTGCCCATGTAATACCGGAAATTCGTTTTACCCTGGAACATTTTCCGGAACGGATATGAAATGTTCGAGGGTTCAATAAATGCCGTGGATACCTGGTAAACAAGTGGAGGGAAAAAATGGTAGTTATTGGTGTCGACCAGTGTAACGTGAAAGTCCTTTTTGCAAACGAGTTTTTTGGAGAGATTCAATCCTGCAAATCCGCCTCCTGCTATCACAATCTTCATCCGGATATTCTTTTGAAACACAAAGATATAAATAAAAAAATAGGGCCCGCAAATGAAAGAGAAGGAGAGCGGAGAGCGGCAATATACTCTTTCTCCACTCTCTTTCTGTTTCTGTAAAAAAATAGGGCCCCGGATAGAAATCCAGGGCCGTGTTTTAAATCCAATATCCTATGAAAAACCTACACCTGTAAGGCGAATGATGTGCCAATCGGTTTTTACGCTTAAAACCGTCTTTTTCAGCCCTGATTTTGTCCCAGTTTTGGAATAATTTTCTGACTATGGGAACATGAGCAAATCGTCACAATTTCCACTGTGCCTCGCCGTTATTGTCCCAAATCCGAAATTCCTATGCTAAATCCGAATAAAAGGGTGGCGGCTGCCTGCGTTTTCGCGCTGTTCGTTTTTACAGCCTGCAAGAAAAACCTTTCCCTCGACCAGTTAAGCGAAACCGATGCGGTAATTGAAACGGCTCCCGCTGTTCATAGTGCGGTAAAAACGTATGTTAACGATAATTGCGCCGGCTATTATAAAGCCATACCAACGCGCTACGATTCAAGCGCTAAAAAGTATCCGCTTATATTGTTTATCCACGGTATCGGCGAACTGGGCACCGACCTCTCGAAAATGCTTCGGGCAGGTTTACCCAGGCTGATCAATAAAAAGCAGTTTCCGCCCGATTTCGACGTGAACGGACAGCATTTTTCATTCATTGTTATTTCACCACAGTTTAAAAAGTGGCCCAGCAATGCCGACGTAAAAAATGTGCTGGATTACGCGGTAAAAAAGTTCAGGGTCGACACTTCGCGCATATACGTAACCGGTTTAAGCATGGGTGGAGGAGTTACCTGGGAATTTGACGCCGAATACGGTGCGTCGGTGGCAGCTATCGTCCCGATATGCGGGGGCTCGTGGCCCGATCCTAAAAGGTCGGCGAAAATAGCCTCGTTTAACCTGCCTGTCTGGGCATTCCATAACGTTGACGATAAAACGGTTCCCGTTTCGTACACTATCGATTATGTAACGGGCATAAACAGTCATAATCCGGCCGTAAAAGCGAAGTATACAACCTGGCCCACCGGTGGTCATGATTCATGGACAAGAGCCTACGATCCTGCTACGAAAGTTGATGGTAAAAATGTTTATGAATGGATGCTTCAGTATAAAAGGGGAGTGAAATAAACACTATCTTTATAAGGTTCAATTATGAGCCTTATGCGTGGAAATTGGCGCGTGGCGCTGGCTTTAGCGTTCTTTGTTTTTGCGATTTTCAGTGCCTGCAAAAAAAACAGGATTCCATCGCAATACCCTCCTCCCTTCATTCCCGGCGATACTATTCCAAAAGATTCCATTCCCGGCAAAGATTCAATACCCGGTAACGACACTATTCCGGGAACAGATACGCTGCCACAGGAGCCTGCAAAACCTGCCTATAACCAGGTGGCGGTTCATACCACGATTAACAGCAACGTCGGTGGATTTTACGAAGCGTTACCATTATCGTACGACAGTACAGATAAAAAATATCCGCTGCTGCTTTTTCTTCACGGAGGTGGTGAAATGGGTGACGGAGGCGAGCGCGATCTTCCGCTGCTTTTAAAAAATTCGGTGACACGAAGGTTATACCGCAAAACATTCCCCGTAAGTTTCAATATAAATGGCGAAGAGTTTTCGTTCATAGTGATCAGTCCACAGTTTAAACAGTGGCCCGTTGTGAACGACGTGAAAGCTATTCTTGATTTTGTTGTGAGTAATTATCGTGTGGATACAAAACGGATTTATCTCTCGGGTTTAAGTATGGGTGGAGGCGCTACGTGGGAATACGCGGGATCGCAGTATGGCAAATCAATCGCTGCTATTGTTCCTATTTGTGGTGCATCGTGGGCCGACAGCGCCGTTGCCAAACGCATTGCTACCAACGATGTTCCCGGGTGGGCGTTTCATAATATGGACGACGATGCGGTTACTGTTAATTCAACAAAACGTTACGTAAATATTATTAATGCGCAACACCCGAACCATCCTGTGAGGATGACGTTATGGCCATTTGGCGGACATGATGCATGGACGCAGGCTAGCGATCCGGACTACAAAGAAGAGGGAAAAAATATTTACGAATGGATGTTACAATATACCCGGTGAGGTGGGAATAATAATCATCACATCCAGATATCCATGGTAGGATCCTCGATGTACTTTTCGTCAGCTAAATACTGAACATAAATTATTGCAACTGCGGCTACTGTACCTAATAATGCTGCCGCTAACAAGATTTTCTTCATACAGGACATTTGAGCATATACAGGCAATCGGTATGCCAAAGGCTCACAACAAATTTATGCAAATTCTTTCTGTTTCAACAACTTCACCTGCGGGTTAAATCTTTTTTATCAAAAGATAATAATGGATTTTACATTGTTATTTTACCGTATGAAAAGGGTCTTTTTTCTTTTAATTATGGCGGTGTTTTTCTGTGTCCCTTTAAACACCTTTGGATGGGGTATGCTTGGCCATAGGGTGGTAGGCGGCATAGCTGAACACCACCTTAACCCGAAAGCCCGGGCAGCTATAAAAAGGATTTTGGGTAACGAGTCGCTTGCTATGGCTGCAAGCTGGGCCGATTTTATAAAATCCGACAGGTCGTACGATTACCTCGGGCCCTGGCACTACATAAATGTCAGCAGCGGAAAGTCGTACAGCCAGTTTATGCAATACCTGCAGGATGATACCGCTACCGACCTGTTTACTAAACTGAACCTGGTGATCAGTGAGCTGAAATCGGGAAAGTTGTCGAAAGAAAAGCAGGTCTTTTACCTGAAATTACTCGTACACCTCGTGGGCGACGCCCATCAGCCAATGCATATGGGCAGGCCTGAAGACAAAGGCGGCAACGACATAAGGGTGTCATGGTTTGGCCGGCCCACCAACCTGCACCGCGTTTGGGATGAACACCTCGTAGAGTTTCAACAGCTCAGTTATACAGAACATATTGCGGCTATTAATTTTACTACAGTGGCCCAAAGAGATAAATGGATGCGGCAGCCGGTTAAGGAATGGCTATATGAATCGTACGCGGCGGCTCAGAAGATTTATTCGGGAGTGAAGATGGATGATAAGCTGTGGTACGACTATAATTTTCAGTTTGTTGGTTTGATGAATGAGCAGCTGTTGAAGGGAGGCGTGAGGTTGGCGGGGTTATTGAATAATATTTTCGGAAAATAACCGCCATATGCTTCCGATGTTAAAATATGTACGAGCGGTATCTCAATTACGTAAGAAATCTTTTATTTACAGGCAAATAGTCAAAACATGCTTAACCTCAGATTTGCCCTGGTTTTTTCCGTAATGCTTTCCTTTTTTTCTGCTTCCGCCCAAAACAAATACCAATGGAAGGAGGCCACATCGGCCGGTTATAAATACACCTATGTAACCAACGACCCGATGAAAACCAGGTTTTACACCTTAAAAAACGGTTTAACGGTCATCCTCAGCCGAAACAACAAGGTTCCGCGTATCAAAACACTTATCGCGGTTCGCGCCGGCAGCAACAGCGACCCGAAAGACCATACCGGTCTCGCACACTATCTCGAGCACCTTCTTTTCAAGGGTACCTACCAATATGGCTCCCTCGATTCAACAAAAGAAAAAGAGTATCTCAACCAAATCACCTCATTATACGACCAGTATAATCAAACAACCGACGAGGCAAAGCGCAAGGAAATTTATAAAGTGATCGACAGCGTGTCGGGCGTAGCCGCGAAATATGCGATACCCGGCGAATACGAAAAGATGATGACCTCCATGGGCGCACAGGGAACAAACGCACATACCTCGGTTGAAGAAACCGTGTATGAAGAAGACATTCCTTCCAATGCTGTCGACAAATTCCTCGCACTTCAATCGGAACGGTTCCGGAACCCGGTCTTCCGCCTTTTTCATACGGAGCTCGAGGCTGTTTATGAAGAAAAAAACCGTGGCCTCGACAACGATCTGAGAAAAGTGTGGGAAGCCATGCTTGCCACTATGTTCCCTCATCATAATTATGGTCAGCAAACAACCATCGGAACCATAGAACATCTTAAAAATCCATCATTACAGGCGATAAGAGAGTTTTACGATAAAAACTACGTGCCTTCAAACATGGCCATCATTTTTGCGGGAGACTTCAACCCCGATGAAGTGGTTAAAAAAATTGACAGGGCGTTTGCTTACATGCAAAATGTTAAGCACGAAGATTACCAGGGGCCGAAAGAGGAGCCGGTAACGGCACCTGTAACAAGGGAAGTTTTTGGTCCCGATGCCGAGTTTGTTCAATTGGGCTTCAGGTTGCCCGGCGCGGATAACTACGATGAAGTAGTGAAACTGGCGGTTGTAGACAATTTATTGTCGAACGGAAGGGCTGGCCTGATGGACATTAACCTGAACAAGCAACAAAAGCTGCTTACAGCCGGCACGGATGTACAATCCTGGAGGGATTATTCAATTCTTGTTCTTTCCGGTAAAGCTAAAGAAGGGCAATCGCTTGAAGAGGTGAGGGACCTGCTATTGTCGCAGATCGAATTGCTGCGCAAGGGAGAGTTTGATGAATCGCTTATCAAGGCAATCGTGGCGAATTATAAACTGGTGGAACTGCAAGGGCTCGATAACAACGACAACCGCGCGAGCAGCATCATGCAATCTTTCATCCTTCACCGCGGAAAAATGTGGGACAGGGATGTGGCATTTCTCGATGAAATGGCGAAGGTGACAAAGAAAGATGTTGTTGCTTTTGTTAATCAATACCTCAACAATAACTACGTTGGCGTTTTCAAAAAGAAAGGAGATAATAAAAATGTGCAGAAAGTTGAAAAGCCACCGATCACGCCTGTTCCGGTAAACAACGACGACCAATCTGATTTCTTTAAGAAGATTGTGGCGATGCCTGTTAGCGACTTACAACCCAAGTGGCTGGACTACGACAAGGAAATCACAAAATCGAAGATAGGACAAGCGCCGGTGCTGTATGTGCAGAACAAAGACAACGAGCTTTTCCGCCTTCATTACCGCTTCGATGTGGGCAATTACAACAACAAGCTTCTGTCGTTTGCCGCGAACTACCTGCAATACATTGGCGATGGCAAAAACAGCGCTGAAGAAATTACAAGACAGTTTTACAATCTCGCCTGCAGCTTTAGAATAGATGCCAGGTCCGACTACACGACGATTACGCTGAGTGGCCTGCAGGAGAACTTTGATAAAGCGGTCAGTTTGTTTGAAAACCTGATGAAGAACTGCGCTCCCGACGAGGTGGCGTTGAAAAACCTGAAGGGAAGAATCATGAAAAGCCGCTCTGATGCTAAATTGAATAAAAGCAGCATCGCGAGGGGACTTACTAATTACGCTATTTACGGACCTAAAAATCCGTTCAACTATGTTGTATCGAACGATGAGTTAAATGCTGTAACTGCGCAGCAGCTTACAGATCTTTTGCATAATATGTTCAAATGGAAGCATACCATTATTTATTATGGTCCGAAAACACTTACCGCATTCATCGAAGGCATCAAAAAAATACATCCCGTTCCAGCAGAGTTCGCTGCTGCGCCTGAAGCGGTAAAGTTTGAGAAGAAAGATCCTGATCATAACAGCGTTTTATTTACTCCCTACGACATGGTGCAATCGGAAATAACCTGGGTAAGCAATTCAATGGTGTACGATCCGTCGAAATTGAGTGTAATAGAATTGTTTAATAGTTATTTCGGTGGCGACATGGGTTCGATTGTTTTTCAAACGATACGCGAATCGAAAGCGCTGGCGTATTCGACTTATGCGTTCTATCTCGCCCCTGATAAGAAAAATGGCAGGTACACAACGCTCGCTTATGTAGGAAGCCAGGCCGATAAAATGAATGAAGCAGTGGCCGCAATGAACGCACTGATGAAGGATCTTCCAAAAACGGAAAAAGTGCTAGCGGCTTCGAAGGAAAATATCCGCAAGAATCTCGCGAGTGAACGCATAACGGAAGATGACATCGTTTTTAGTTATCTCGCGGCGCAAAGGCTCGGATTGAATACAGATTACCGTAAGGACATTTATGACAAAGTGGAATCGCTCACGTTCGAGGATATTAAAAATTTCCACTCACAATATATCTCAGGTAAAAACTATACCTATTGTGTTATCGCTTCAGCCGACAAGATCAACATGGATGATCTGAAAAAGATCGGAGATGTGAAGCAATTGTCGCTTGACGAGATTTTCGGGTATTAAACCATGCAGCGCCTCGGTAAAATCATGCTGATCGTTATCAATCAGCGCAAATGTTACCGGAACTATTACAATAATTGCAGAGCGGCCATGTTTGCGCATAAAAGCAATAACGTGGTCGCAATATTTTCCGACAACTTTCAACGGAATATAATCGCCCTGAGTTAAGAGTTCAGAATATTGTTCCCGTATCTTAAGCAATTGGTGGAGCACATACAATTTAATTTCACCGTTCGACCATTCTGAATTTCCCCCTCTCAGAATAATTTTTCTTTTTACAAAATCGACCGGCCGCCTGTTGTCGGGATCAACAAGGCTCAAATCCCACAGCTCCGTTCCCTGGTATACGTCCGGGATACCAGGGCAGGTAAATTTGAGGACAAGCTGTGCAAGTGAATTGGTTATTCCGTAGTGTGAAATTTTCTCAAGAAGAGGTTCAAATGTTTTCCTGAAGGATGAGTTTTCCTGTATCAACTTTTTAGCGAAGTTGATGCACGCTTCTTCATACCGAACATTTGGTTCTGTCCAATTCGTGTGCACCTTTGCTTCGCGCAATGCTTTCTGAAGGTACTCCGCGATCCGGCCAGGATATTTTTCTATCTCTTCTTTTTCATGGATTGAAGGAAAACTGCCTACGAGTGTTTGATAAATAAAATATTCATCGTTTTTATCGGGGAACCCATCTTCTTTTAAAGATTCGTTTTCTTTCATCCAGTTTAAAACGAGTGTTCTCCATTCAGCCGGGAAGCATGAGACCGCATTCAGCCGGGCGCGAACATCCTCGCCGCGTTTTGTATCGTGCGTGGAGCTTCCGTTGAGCGATAATGGCCAGTGTTTTTGACGGTGAATCATCATCTCGTGGAAATCCGCAATCGTGTATCCGAAAAATTCAGGTGAATCACCCACTTCATTATGCCCAACGAACCTGTTGCAGGTGTACATCAGCGTGTCCTCAACGCCTTTCGCCATCAGCGGGCCTGTAAACTGCATACACCTGTTGTAAAACTTTTTAACGCCTTCGCCGGCTTTGCCCTTATCGCGCTCCATTACCGGTACACAGTCGCCGTAGTATCGGTAAACGGGACAGTTGACGAGGTAGTCCGCAATCAGTTTCCTGGTTTCTTCATCGTTCATGTTGTCAGCGAGACCGCATTCCCTGTACAATCTCGTGAGGTTATCGAGTTCGCCCTGCATGTGTTGATGCAGTATATGCGATTTTTTCTCCGCGATTTGTTGCTGTACTGGTTTATTGTCGCCGGTTATATCATAATACAATGTCGTGAATTCAAATTCGGCGTTGCGATAGGTAAACAGGTTGTTAACCATGCCAAGAAAATCGTATCCTGAGTTGCCCTGCACATGCCAGTTTGCCGACATGCTTTCACCTGGTTCAAGAATTTTTTCCACTATAATGTAAGCGCTTTCACCTGCGAGCTTTCGCAGGTCGCGGAGATATTTTTCGGGGTCGTACAGTCCATCGATGTGATCAACACGCAGGCCATCAAAAATATTTTCATCGCAGAGTTTTTTTATCAGGGTGTGATAGTGATTGAACACGTGATCGTCCTGGATATTTGTGCATATCAACCCGTTTACGAGAAAGAAACGGCGATAGTTAATTTTTTTGTCCGTGTCCTGCCACGGAATAAGAACATAGTGTTCGGCTGAAGGAAACCTCTTCTTTAAAATCTTTTCAAGCTCGCTGCCGGGGAACGGCACGATCAGTTTATTGCCAAACTCCGGGTGGTTCCAGGTAATATCGAAATACGAAGCGTATTCGGAAGAACGTCCCTTTTCGAGTACATCCATCAACCACTGATTATTCTCATGAAAGGCCAGGTGGTTCGGAACGATGTCCTGCAACCAGTACATATTTCTTTTTTTCAGTTCGGCAGAAATTCTTCGCAACTGGTCTTCCGTGCCTATTTCAGGATTTATACGATTGGGATCCGTGCCGTCGTAACCGTGAGTGCTTCCTGGTGTGGCCTCAAAAACCGGGGATGCATAAATTGTTTTTACGCCGAGGGAATGCAGGTACGGAATTATCTTTTCAAGATCTGAGAATGTAAAATTTTTATTGAATTGAATACGATAAGTGGAAACAGGATTAATGCTCATCTTCTCTCAAAAATTATTATTGATTCTGCACGAATGAGTTGATCTGACGGTGATCCCGATGAATCGAAAATTTTTTTGTACTGCTTAGCCGCTGCAAGCGGAACAGGCTGATCCTTATCCGAAAAATTCAAAAAGCATTCCAGCCGCTGTTCGTCGGACCATCGCTGCAGTTTAAGAATTTTTGTTTCTACATCGGCTTCCGCCAGCGTTTTCTTGCGGTCCGTGTTTGCGAGGGCAGGCAATGTTTTTCGCAGGGCTATTAACTTTTTATAATAGCCGAACATACTTTTATGAGTTACGTTGTTCAACAAATCCCATTGCAGCATTGAATCGGTAAAAGTTTTTTCGAGCCTCGGGTCGGGTGGTTCGCCCTGCCAATTGAAATAGCTGAATTCTTCTTTCCTTCCTTTGTTAACGAGCGCAGCGAGTTTTTCATCAGTATGACTGATAAAAAACAGGAAAGGATGCGGCTCGGCCCATTCTTCTCCCATAAATAACATGGGTATGTAGGGACTAACAATAACCGCCGCAGCGAGCAATTTGCACATTTCCATACTTACAAGCTGGCTGGTACGTTCACCGAGCATGCGGTTACCCGTTTGATCGTGGTTTTGCGAAAAAACCACGAATTGCCTGCCGGGGTTGTTTGTTTTCGCCCCAAATAACTTTTTCCTGTGCAACGAATACTGGCCATCATACACATAGGCGTCGTTATACGATTTTGCTAAATGTTCGATGCCATTGAAGTCTGAATAATATCCTTCAGGTTTTTGTCCTGACGTTACACGAAGGGCGTGATGAAATTCATCTATCCATTGCGCATCTGCGCCATAGCCACCTTTGTTGTATGGATTGATGAATACAGGATCGTTTAAATCCAACTCGGTGATCAAATAATATTTCCGGCCGTTGTTTTTTTCCAGTTCATCAACGTGCTGCCTGATTTCTTTAACAATGTGAGTGGGGCTTAAATCTTTTATCGCATGAACAGCATCCATCCGCAGCGCATCGATATGAAAATCCCTGAACCACATTAGCACATTCTCAATAAAATATTCCCTGACGCCATCACACCATGCGTCGTCGAAATTTAGCGCCTGTCCCCAGGGTGTTTTGTATTTGCCAGTAAAATACGGTGCGAACTGGGCCAGGTAGTTTCCTTCGGGACCGATATGATTGTAGATGACATCAAGCACAACCGCGATATTGTTTTTATGACATTCATCCACCAACTTTTGCAAAGCCTGGGCGCCTCCGTATGAATGTTGAACGGCGAAAGGATAAACACCATCGTAGCCCCAGTTTCTGTCGCCCGGGAACTGACCCACCGGCATAATTTCGATCGCGGTTATGCCCAGGTCGAGCAGGTGGGGAATTTTTTTGATAATTCCTTCGAAATTGTGTTCGGGTGAAAAAGTACCGGTGTGCAGTTCGTAAATAATATATTTTTCGAGCGGAATATTTTTCCATGAAGAATCGCTCCATCTGAAGACGTTTAGATTTATTGCTTCGGAAGAACCATGCACCCCTTCGGGCTGTGAAAGCGATGCAGGATCAGGAAGCGGATCAAGGTCATCAATTGAAATTTTATATCGTGTGCCGGGCTGAATTTCTTTTGTAATAGATTTCCAGTAGCGGTTTTCGTTTATCAAATCAATTTTTCCATCTTCTAAAACAATACTCACTTTATGTGCCAGTGGAGCCCATATGGCAATCTCTGCCACGCCATTCTTATCAAAATTTACACCGATACTTCTCCTACCTGTTTTTACGCGCATGGGGATTAATCCTGGGGTTCATTAATAATACAACCGACCGGCTTTGCACATGAATCGATTCATCGTGTTTATATATTTGGCCGTCGTCGGTGAAAAGATTTTCGTGAGTGTCGATTACTTTTTTCCATCTGCCACCATACTTCCGCGAGGGCAGCTTAAAGTCGAGTCCTTCATAATGGCCATTGAACATAAGATAGAAACTGTGGTCAACCGTTCGTTCTCCTTTGGGGCCAACGGTTCTTATACCTTCGCCATTTAAGAAAATCGCGAGCGATTTAGCGAAGTCGTGGCTCCAGTTTTCTTCCGACATTTCCAAACCTTCGGGAAGGAACCAAGCGATGTCTTCAACTCCGGCGCCTTTTATCGGCATTCCCCGGAACCACAGTCTTCTCCTGAAATTTGGATGTTTTCTTCTGAATTGAATGAGTTTTTGTGTAAATGCCAGTAAATCTTTATCAGCCGATGTCCAATCGAGCCACGATATTTCATTGTCCTGGCAATAAGCGTTGTTATTTCCTCTTTGTGTTTTTCCAATTTCGTCGCCGCTTACCAGCATCGGCACGCCCTGCGACAATAATAGTGTCGTAAGAAAATTTCTTTTCTGTTTGTTTCGCAGGTTGATTATTTCGGGATCGTCGGTGTTGCCTTCGGCTCCACAGTTCCACGACCTGTTATGTGTTTCACCATCGCTATTGTTTTCGCCATTCGCCTCGTTATGTTTTTCGTTGTACGACACAAGGTCGTGCAGTGTGAAGCCGTCGTGCGCGGTAACAAAATTTATGCTTGCCGTTGGCCGCCTGTAATCGGCTTTATACAGGTCGGAGCTTCCCGTGAAGCGTTCGGCGAATTCTGCAAGCATGCTGTCGGCTCCGCGCCAGTAGTCGCGGATACAATCGCGGTACTTGCCATTCCATTCCGCCCATCCGAGCGGGAACTTGCCTAC
This sequence comes from Chitinophagaceae bacterium, assembly GCA_016786745.1. Classification (GTDB taxonomy): domain Bacteria; phylum Bacteroidota; class Bacteroidia; order Chitinophagales; family Chitinophagaceae; genus Flavitalea. The sequence goes on from JAEUVS010000119.1 coordinate 17,356, forward strand.
CTGGTATCCGCCCTCGCCGATATCCCACGGTTCGGCGATCAGTTTTACCTGTGAGATCACCGGATCCTGGTGGATCACATCGAAAAACGCGCTCAGCCTGTCCACCTCGTGCAGTTCGCGCGCAAGAGTGGCGGCGAGATCGAACCGGAATCCATCAACATGCATGTCGAGTATCCAGTAGCGGAGGCTGTCCATTATCAGGCGGAGTACGGCGGGCATACGGGCATTGAGGGTATTGCCGGTGCCGGTATAGTCCATATAATAACGGCGGTTTTCGGTAAGGCGGTAATAAGACGAATTATCGAGTCCGCGGAAGCACAGGGTTGGGCCGAGATGATTTCCTTCGGCGGTATGGTTATATACCACGTCGAGGATCACTTCAATGTTGGCTTTGTGCAGTTCCCTCACCATTGTTTTGAACTCATAAACCTGTCCACCCATGGTTCCCCGTGTTGAGTAGCGGATATCCGGCGCGAAATAGCCGATTGTATTATACCCCCAGTAGTTATCGAGCCCCTTGTCTTTAAGTATTTTATCTACGATAAAGTGGTGAACGGGCATTAATTCCACCGCGGTAATGCCAAGACTTTTGAGATATTGAATGGAAACGGGGTGAGCTATACCTGCATAAGTACCCCGTAATTCCTCAGGAATATCGGGGTGGGTTTGAGTAAAACCCTTGATGTGGGTTTCGTATATAATTGTTTTATGATATGGTATTTTAGGTTTTTTGTCGCCTTTCCAGTCGAACCGGGGGTCTATTACTACAGACCGGGGGGCGAAGGGTGCGCTGTCTACATCGCTGAAGCTGAGGTCTTCATCGGGGTGGCCCATGATATAGCCGAAGAGGGCGTTGTTCCATACGACGGGTGACGAAATCGCTTTGGCGTAGGGGTCTATCAATAATTTGTTTGGATTATGGCGGAGGCCGTTGAGCGGGTCGAAGGGGCCGTGAGCGCGGTAGCCATACAGTTGTCCGGGCTTCATCCCGGGGACGTAGGCATGCCACACATGATGAGAAACTTCCTGGATCGGTATGCGTTCGTCTTCAACTTTGCTGTCGAGGGAATCGAAGAGGCATAGGTCCATTCCGTCGGCGTTTTCGGCGAAAACGGCGAAATTGACGCCTTTACCGTACCAGGTGGCCCCAAGGGGGTAGGCTTCGCCCGGAAAAACTTTTTGTTTCATGGATTGCTCTGTTTTGAAACGTTTTATATTCAATATCTTTGCCAGCCCTTAAACATTTTATTTTTTCCATTTTTGCTTCTTTTGATATATCTTTGCGCCTCCTTAAAAGTGTATGGGTAAACAACCACTGATTAAACAGGATGGAACTATTATAGAGGCGTTGTCGAATGCGATGTTCAAGGTGAAATTGGAAAACGGGCACGAGATTCTGGCGACGATTTCAGGGAAAATGAGGATGAATTATATCAGGATTTTACCTGGCGACAAGGTAGGGGTAGAGATGAGTCCTTACGATCTTTCAAGGGGAAGAATAATATTCAGGTACAAATAATAAATGACCGATGAAAGTAAGAGCATCAATAAAGAAAAGGAGTGTTGACTGCAAGATCGTGCGCAGAAAGGGCAGATTATATGTGATCAACAAAAAGAATCCCCGCTTTAAGCAGAGGCAGGGATAATGAACGTGAATCGTCAATCGTCAATAATAAAGTAAAAAGATAATTACATTATGGCCCGTATTGCAGGAGTGGATTTACCGAAGAATAAAAGAGGAGAGATAGGACTTACCTATATATATGGTATTGGTCCGAGCACTGCCAAATATATTCTCGAGAAATCTGGCATCAGCGTTGACAAAAAAGTGCAGGAATGGAATGACGACGAGCTGAATGCTATCCGTTCTACCATTACTAACGAATTTAAAGTAGAGGGCCAGTTGCGCTCTGAAGTTCAGATGAGCATCAAGCGTCTTCTCGATATCGCCTGCTACCGTGGCCTGCGCCACCGTAAAGGTTTGCCTGTACGCGGCCAGCGCACACGTACAAACAGCCGTACACGCAAGGGCAAACGCAAGACAGTTGCAGGAAAGAAAAAAGCAGCCAAGAAATAAAAGCTGACCATGCGCCGGAAAGCGCCTGATGGCGAACAGGGCATGTTCAATCCCGGTAAAAACGGGAACATTTTAAACGTTAATAGATTACCTCCAACAGTATCAAATGGCAAAAGCACAGCAAAGCGCGAAAGTCGCGGCAAAAAAAAGGATCGTTAAGGTAGATAACTACGGCGACGCCCACATCAGCGCGACCTTCAACAACCTTATCATCAGCATCACCAACAAAAACGGCCAGGTTATTTCCTGGAGCAGCGCCGGTAAAATGGGTTTCAAGGGTTCAAAGAAAAACACCCCGTATGCGGCGCAGATGGCGGCTTCAGATGCAGCAAAAACAGCATTCGACGCCGGTGTGAAAAAAGTAGACGTGTACGTAAAAGGCCCCGGATCAGGACGTGAAAGCTCCATCCGCGCCTTGTCTAATTCCGGCATTGAAGTGGTGATGATCAAAGACATGACCCCGCTTCCGCACAACGGATGCAGGCCCCCGAAGAAGAGAAGAGTTTAATATTTTTTATAAAGGGTTTGCGATTCATTTTTATGATTTTTACCGATCGCAGGCCGTAACCAAAAAAATCAACACAATAACATGGCACGTTACACAGGCCCGAAAACAAGGATCTGCCGCATATTTGGCGAACCGATCCTTGGAAACGGAAAGTATCTCACAAAAAACAGCAATCCTCCCGGCCAGCATGGTCCAACCCGTAAACGTAAGGCTCCGGGCGAATATGCACTCCAGCTAAAAGAAAAGCAAAAGGCCAAGTACACCTATGGTGTTCTTGAAAAACAATTCCGCAAAACTTTTGAGGAAGCATCACGCATCAAAGGTGTTACCGGTGAAAACCTGATGAGATTGCTCGAAGCACGTCTCGACAACACCGTGTTCCGCCTGGGTGTTGCCCCTTCTCGCCCCGCTGCACGCCAGCTGGTGGCGCATAAGCATATCACGGTGAACGGCGAAGTGGTGAACATTCCGTCATTCCAGCTGAAACCCGGTGACGTGGTAAGCCTGAAGGAGAAAGACAAAACCAACGAATCCCTGACAAGCGCTTTTCGTGGCAAGAACCAGAAATTTGGCTGGCTCGACTGGAACGAAGGCGAAATGAAAGGAACATTCGTAGCCTATCCGGAAAGAGAAAGCGTTCCTGAGAATATCAAGGAGCAGCTGATTGTTGAGTTGTACAGCAAGTAACGTGAGGCGTGAGGCGTTCATCATTCACGATTCACGAACAGAGACCCGAACATAAAGTAATTCTAAACAAACACCTAATATGGCCATTTTAAATTTCCAGAAACCAGAAAAGATCATCTTGCAAAAGGCTACTGATTTCGAGGCTCAGTTTGAGTTTCGTCCGCTGGAGCCCGGTTTTGGCGTTACCATTGGGAATGCATTGCGCAGAGTGTTGCTGAGTTCATTGGAGGGATATGCGATCATTGGGGTACGCATTGAAGGGGTGGACCATGAGTTCGCTACCATCAAAGGAATTTCGGAAGATGTGGTGGAGATTATTCTCAACCTCAAACAGGTACGTTTCAGAAAGAAGCTCGACAACGATCTCACACAGGAGAAAGTTAGCCTGAGCATTAAAAATAAAACTGAATTCACAGCCGGTATCATCGGCGATGCAACGCAGAGCTTCGAGATCATGAACCCTGATCTGCTGATCTGCACGCTCGATCCTTCTGCAAAGCTCGACATCGAGCTTACTATCGCAAAAGGACGTGGATATGTTCCCGCTGAAGATAACAAGATCAAGGATGCTCCTTTCGGATACATTCCTACCGATTCTATCTTCACTCCAATAAAGAACGTGAAATACGCCATCGAAAATACGCGTGTTGAACAGCGTACAGACTATGAGAAACTGATCATGGATGTTTCGACAGATGGTACCATCCATCCCGAAGAAGCCGTTAAACAGGCAAGCCGCATCCTGATCCAGCACCTCATGATCATCACAGACGAGAATATCACATTCGACAGCAAGGAAGATAAGAAAGAAGATGTGGTAGATGAGCAGATGCTGCAATTGCGCAAGGTGCTGAAAACACCATTGGAAGACCTCGATCTTTCAGTACGTGCGTTCAACTGCCTGAAAGCTGCGAAGATCAACTCGCTCAGCGAACTAGTACAATACGAGCAGGAAGACCTGATGAAGTTCAGAAACTTCGGACAGAAATCTCTCGCTGAAATCGAACAGGTGCTGGCTGAAAGAGGTTTGCACTTTGGAATGGATCTGAGCAAGTTGGGAGTGGATAAGGAAGAGTTTTAAGACGTGAAGCGTGACGCGTGAGGCGTTATTTCGACTCACGGTTCACGGCTCACGAATAGAGATATTGATAAACAAACGCTGTAATTCCTGACACGGTACAGCGTATAAAACAAAAGTCATGCGTCACGGAGATAAGATTAATAATCTCGGCAGAACCGCCTCTCACAGAAGGCAGTTGCTGAGCAACCTCGCAAGCGAACTGATCGAACACAAGCGGATCGTAACCACGCTCGCGAAAGCAAAAGCGCTCAGAACATACATCGAGCCGCTGATCACTAAAAGTAAAGACAACACCACCCATCAGCGCAGGGTAGTATTCAGCTACCTGCAGAATAAAGAAGCGGTTTCCGAACTGTTCGGAACTGTGGCTGAAAAAGTTGGCGGAAGGCCCGGTGGATACACAAGGGTAATCAAGCTCGGTATCCGCCATGGCGACAATGCTGAAACGGCGCTCATCGAGTTGGTTGACTTCAACGATGTATACGGAAAAGGCAAAGGCGAACAGAAAGAGCCGGCGAAAAGAACGCGCAGGGGCCGTACATCGAAGAAAGGTGAGGCGAAAGCAGAAGCTGAAACAGCTGTTGCCGAAGCAGAAGCGCCAGCGAAGGAAGCGAAACAGCCTAAACAACCGAAAGCTCCCGCTAAAGCAAAAGAATGATTGTAGATTATCAGAATTTATACAAAAGCAAGATCATCACCGATCTTGCTTTTTTTTATATTTGCAAAATTTTCCCTTAATGAATCCATCGCAGAAGCAGACACCTGCTGTTCTTTTACTGGAAGACGGAACAGTGCACTACGGGCAGGCATTTGGCAAGAGAGGAACCGCTTGTGGTGAAATATGTTTCAATACCGGCATGACGGGCTACCAGGAAGTGTTTACTGATCCCAGTTACTTCGGGCAGATCGTGATAATGAACAGTGTGCACATCGGTAACTACGGCGTGAAAGACGAGGATATTGAATCGGACAGCGTAAAAATAAAGGGCCTTATCGGGCGCAACCTAGAAGAGCTGTACAGTCGCAAACTCGCGCAGGGTTCTCTCGAAGAGTACCTCATAAAAAATAACATCGTTTGCATCGAGGATGTTGACACCCGTGCGCTCGTAACACATGTCCGGCAGAAAGGAGCGATGAACTGCATCATATCTTCAGAAATAACAGATGTGGAAGCGCTGAAAAAAGAACTCGCGAAGGCGCCGCCGATGGCAGGCCTCGAACTGGCCAGTGAGGTGAGCACGAAAACAGCGTACACTAAGGGTAACGAAAAGTCCGATATCCGCATCGCCGTGCTCGACTATGGTACCAAGCAGCACATTTTAGAGTGTATGGTTGAAAGAGGCGCCTATGTAAAAGTGTTTCCTGCTAAAAGTTCTCTTAAGGAACTCAAAACCTTCAACCCGAACGGCTACTTCATATCTAACGGTCCCGGCGACCCTGCATCGATGGATTATGCGGTTGAAACCGTAAAAGAGGTACTGAAAGAAAACAAACCCGTATTCGGAATTTGTCTCGGGCATCAGTTGCTCGCCCTGGCAAACGGCATTAATACATTCAAAATGCATCACGGTCATCGCGGACTTAATCACCCGGTAAAGAACCTGATTACCGGCAAGTGCGAGATCACCACGCAGAACCACGGTTTTGGCGTTGACCCCGAAGAAGTGAAGAAGTCAAAAAATGTAGAAGTTACACACGTTAACCTGAACGACCAGTCGATCGAAGGAATAAGGTTGAAAGATAAGCCGGCGTTCTCGGTACAATACCACCCGGAAAGCACCCCGGGTCCGCACGACAGCCGCTACCTGTTTGATGAATTCATTAACCTCATAAAGAAACATTCATGAAACGAAGCATGATAAACCCTTCTCACACAGTGGAGTGTGTGCGAAGTTCCATCCGACCATTAAAAAAAACAAAAATAAACGGATGAAATTGAAGATTGCCATCATCAATGGGCCCAACCTCAACCTGCTCGGTACGAGAGAGCCTGCTGTGTACGGCAATCAAACGTTTACCGGGTTCTATAAAACGCTGGTAGCAAAATACCCTGATGTGGAGTTTAGTTATTTTCAGAGTAATGTGGAAGGTGAGCTGATTAATGAGATACAAAGAGCGGGAAAAAATTCCACGAGCAACGGCATTATTCTAAACCCGGGAGGATATACCCATACGTCGGTGGCTATTGGTGATGCGATTGCTTCGATAGACACACCGGTGATAGAAGTGCACATCAGTAATGTTCATGCGCGCGAAGATTTCAGAAAAATTTCGCACGTGTCGGCGAAGTGTAAGGGCAGTATTATCGGGTTGGGTTTAGCCGGATACGATTTAGCTGTTCAATATTTTCTTAGTCTCAAATAGGAACCCACCCCTGACCCCTCCCTCAGGGAGGGGAAGTTTTTTTCTTTTTTTTTTAAAAAAAAAGATGGAATATCATATCAATTCGTCGATCCGTCCTGGTACCTGATTTTCTTTTTGCCTTTCGCTTTCTTCTCAAACTCTAAAACCTCCTTCGGCTTAGGCACTGCTTTCTTTTCCTGCGGCTCAGCAACAGCAGCGCTATTATCTCCTTCAAGTTTACCCAACGTATAAGTTTCACTGCGAATCACAGTTCCACTCGCGGGATCATAATATCTCCAGGTGCCATGCTTGAGAGAAGCGCCATCATTTTTCACGATCACTTCATGATAGCTGTCGAGTTTATCAACATCTTCCACTAAAATCGTGTCGTACGCTTTATCAGGATTAAGCGCCTTCCAGCTTTGTTCCATTCTGAGTGCGCCGTTAATATCGAAGTATTGGGCAACGCCATCTTTATTACCCCATTTGTAGTGTTCTATTCCTATGAGGTCGCCCATGAGGTTAAACACTCTCCATTCTCCTTCTTTTCGATTGTTTACAAAAACGCCTTCCTCTTCAAATCCAGGTTCGCCGCGGAGACTTTCCATATGAACCACCCATTCTCCCTGTTTAATTCCGTTTTGATCAATCCTGTTGATAGTGTCTTTGCCGTCGTTGATGAGGCGGTAGTCTTTCCATTGACTGAAAGCGCTCGCAGAGATGAGCAGGAGGATAGCAAGGATGGATTTCATCCTATAAAATTAAAATAATTGGGAGAAGGTAAAAGTTAAAAAGGAATAGTTTTCGGCTCTCCGAAATGTTTCCAAACGTTATTAGTCTCGTCAATATCAACAGTTTCGAGAAACGGATCAAGTTGAATGGAGGAAACTTTTTTATTTCTCATATATGATTTGGTCAACCTGCTCTCGTTATGTCGCCACACCTGCGCGGGAATTCGTATCACCTCATTGGTTCCGTCTTCGTAGTTAAGCTGAATAATCACCGGCATCACCAATCCGCCTTTATTACTCATCTCTACCTGGTAAAAATATTTGCCGGCGCCTGCTGTAAAAAATTTAACCGTGTCAATAGAGATATCGCAAACATCAGTTGTATAAAACCATCCGCGCCAGAACCAATCGAGATCATCGGCGCTTGCGTCTTCCATCGTTCTGAAAAAATCAGCCGGCGTAGGTTGTTTGAATGCCCACCGTTTTGCGTAGGTTTTAAAGGCGGTATCGAAACGCTCATGACCCATAATTGTTTCACGAAGAACATTCAGGGCCGTAGCCGGTTTATGATAAGCGCTCGTTGCATATTCGATGGCGTTATCGGAATAAGTCATGATAGGTTCGTTCACGCCCTTTGGTTTTTTCATATAGGGCACAAGCATTTTCGCAGGACCCCTCGGCCATGTTATCGTGGAATCCCATGCTTTTTCAGCGATATACGATAAAAATGAATCAAACCCTTCATCCATCCATGCCCATTGTCGTTCATCACTGTTTACGATCATCGGAAAGAAGTTATGACCTACTTCGTGAATCACCACGCGGATCATTTGCACTCTCATTTCTTCTTTTACGGAGCCGTCTTTTTCAGCCCTGCCATAGTTGAAACAGATCATTGGAAACTCAATGCCATTCGATGCTTCCACACTTTGAGCGACCGGATACGGATATGGAATAGTGTGATTGGAGAATGTTTTAAGCGTATGCGCCACCAGTTGTGTAGATGTTTTATGATATAACGGATAGGCTTCTTTTCCATAATAGCTCATGCACAGGATCTTTTTTCCGGCGATGGTTATGGACATTCCATCCCAGGCAAATTTTCTTGAGGCCATCCATGCGAAGTCTCTTACGTTGGAAGCTTCAAACATCCATGTTTTTCTTGCAGTGCTTCGCGAGCGTTCATTCTGTTTTGCTTCGTCGAGCGTTACGATATCTATTGGTTCATTTGCGCTTTGTGCCTTTTGTAACCGTGAAAGTTGTGTGGGGGTTAAAACTTCTTTGTAATTTTTACATTCGCCGGTAGCGCCTGCAATATGATCGGCCGGAAGGTTAATGCGTACTTTGAAATTTCCAAACGTCAGCGCGAATTCTTTGTTATTGTATTGCTGGTTGTGCCACCCCTGGTAGTCGCTGTACAAACACATGCGCGGATACCAGTGTGTAATCGTGTAAAGGTTGTTTCCATCGGGGAAGGGTTCATAACCGCCACGCCCGAAGAATACCATGCGGTTTGTTATCTTATAGTTCCAGGAAATCTTAAAAACATACTGCTGTTTGCTTTTCAATGGTGTTGGGAGGTCGATACGCATCATTGTTCTGTTGACTGTATAGTGCAGTTTTTTTCCTGATGCGTCGGTAACAGATACCAGGTTTACGCCATAATCATTTGGTTTGTTTTCGTCTTCCCATTTTTTGAGCTCCTGTTCTGAAAGTTTTTCCGGTACCGCATTATTGTATTGATAGTTCGCGTTGCGGTCCTTTGAATAGAGGTTTTCGTCGAGTTGCAGCCAGAGATAGGTAAGTTCATCCGGGGAGTTGTTGTGATAGGTGATGGTTTCATTTCCTGAGATGCGCAGGTTTTTTTCGTCGAGTTCGCAGGTAATGTCGTAGTCTGCGCGTTGCTGCCAGTATTTAGGACCGGGAGCGCCACTGGCAGTGCGGTATTCGTTGGGAGTGGGGAGGAGAGTACCGAGCGGTTCGAATTTATTTCCGTGCTGGGAAAAAATTTTCAGATGGCTGAAACAGAATAGTAGAAAGATTATTTTTTTCATAGATTTTTCTCCACAGTTCCCTCACACTCGCTTCGCTCGGTTCGGGATGACAAATTCACGATTCACGTTTCACGATTCACGATTCACGATTCACGCCCTCACTCCTCCATGTTTTCCTTAATCTCCTTCGAAATATTTACCAGTACCTTATCAATTCTCTGCGCGTCCATATCAAGAATTTCGAGGCTGAAGCCTTCCCACTCAAGTTTATCAGCTGGCTTGGGAATGCGCTGCAACTGGTGAAGTATAAACCCGGCAAGCGTATCAAACTCCTGCTCTCCTTCATTCATCCACTCGGTTTTATCGAAGCGGCTAAGAAAATCATAGAAGGGTATCTGTGCATCCACAAGAAACGACCCGTCTTCTCTTTCAACTATCTCATAATCGTCGATATGCTGCTCAGGAAGATCGCCGATTATCGCTTCGAGAATATCATTCAGCGTAATCATGCCCAAAAGACTACCGTATTCATCAATGATAAAACACGAATGAATTTTCGATTGCTTGTACTTCTCGAGTACCTGGTACGCAGAATTGTTTTCAGGCACATACAGCGGCGGTTTCATCATGTCTTTGAACAGCGTCAAATCATCTTTCACATAAAGATCCTTGATAGACACCACCCCTTTGATATTATCAATATGTCCATCGCAGATCGGGTAAACAGAGTGCGGTTCTTCGACTATCTTTTCCTTTATTATCGCTTCGGTATCGTTGATATCGAACCAGATGATATCGCTCCGGTGCGTCATCAAAGAGGTAATGGTACGGTCGCCGAGGTGAAACACGCGCTCGATAATTTGCTGTTCGGCTTCTTCTATTGTTCCCTGTTCTGTTCCTTCGCTGATGATGGCTTTAATTTCTTCTTCCGTAACCTGGTTATCGCTTCTCTTTATATTGAAAAGTTTAACAATAACGAACGTCGATTTGGAGAGCAACCAGATGAACGGGTGGGTAATGCGTCCGAGCACATGCATGGGCCTGGCCATGAACTTCGCTATTTTCTCGGGTCGCGCGAGGCCGAGGCGCTTTGGTACCAGCTCGCCGAGCACCATGGAAAAGTAAGTGATGATAATTACGATGATCGCTGTGGCGATACCGTTACTGTAGTCGGCTATCGATTCGAAACGATGGAGGAACGCCGCGAGGTCGGTTTTAAGATTTTCGCCGGATAAAATACCCGTTAAGATACCGATAAGTGTAATGCCTATTTGTACGGTGGAAAGAAATGTATCGGGATGATTGGCCAGTTCGAGCGCTTCCTTGGCCGACTTGTCTCCCTTGTTAGCCTGTGCTTCCAACCGGGCTTTCCGGGACGATACCAGGGCGATTTCTGCCATCGAAAACAATCCATTCAATAAAATGAGCCCCAGGATAAGTAGAATCTCTCCCATTTACATTATTATTTAATTAAGCTAAGCAATTCCTGCCCAGCCCGGTGTGCTCAAGAGCCTTCCTTTAGCAAAAGTAAACAACGGAAGTGAGCACGTAAACCATTATTTTTGTGCCTACTAAACCGGACAATTGTGGCATTGATCAAAAGTATTTCTGGCATTCGGGGAACAATAGGAGGAAAACCAGGAGATAATTTAACACCACTCGACGTAGTAAGATTCGCGGCAGCTTTCGGAAGCTGGTTAGCTGAAAAAACAAACAACCGTAAGATCGTAATAGGCCGTGACGGCCGCATCAGTGGACCAATGGTCCAGGACCTTGTGGTAAGCACGCTTGCAGGCCTCGGTTTCGACATCGTTGATGTGGGTCTTTCCACCACCCCCACGGTAGAATTAGCCGTTACGGGCGAAAAAGCGGCGGGCGGGGTCATTATCACCGCCAGCCACAACCCGCGTGAATGGAACGCGCTTAAGCTGCTCAACTCAAATGGCGAATTCATCAGCGCCGCCGACGGGGCCGCTGTACTCGAAAAAGCTTCAAAAGATCAATACCAGTTCTCTACCGTTGATAAAATAGGTACTTACACCTTCAATGACAGCTACCTGAAAAAACACATCGACGCTGTTGTAAACTATCCTCTTGTTGAAGTAGAAAATATCAGGAAGAAAAACTACCGGATAGTGGTAGATGTGATCAATTCCACCGGCGCCATCTTCATTCCACCCTTGCTTAAGGCGCTTGGAGTGGATGAAGTTGTTGTGTTAAATGGAGATGTTGATGGAAAATTCGCGCACAATCCGGAGCCATTGCCAGAAAATCTTTCTGAATTAAGTGCCGCTGTCAGAAAAAACAAAGCGGACCTGGGTATTGCCGTTGACCCCGACGTAGACCGCCTGTGCTTTGTATGTGAAGATGGCAGCATGTTCGGCGAAGAATACACACTCGTGGCCGTAGCCGATTTTGTGCTTGGAAAGCGCCCGGGCAACACCGTTAGCAACATGAGCAGCACCAAAGCGCTGAAAGAAATTACGCTTAGTCATGGTGGACAATATTTTCCATCGGCCGTTGGCGAAGTGAACGTGGTAACGAAAATGAAGGAGGTAGGCGCGGTGATAGGTGGAGAAGGAAACGGAGGTATTATCGTTCCCGACCTGCATTATGGCCGCGACGCCCTTATAGGCATCGCTCTCTTTCTCAGCTCTCTTTCTAACCATCGAAATGGCATGAAATCGTTCAGGGCCCGTTATCCGGATTATTTTATATCGAAGAACAAGATAGAACTTGGTAAAAACGTAAACGTAAAAGAGATATTCGCCCAGATACAGAAAAAGTATAAAAAGCAACCAGTGAACACGGAAGACGGGTTGAAGATTGAATTTGATAACGACTGGGTGCATTTGCGCACGTCTAACACTGAGCCAATCATAAGGATATACGCGGAAAGTAATTTCGAGACCACCGCGAACAACATCGCGGTTCGCCTGATGCAGGATATCAAAGAGTTTAGTTAGAAGCTTAAAAGTTTTTACTTTTGAGCTTTGCTATGAATCGTATCTACCTCGACAACGCCGCTACCACACCACTCGATAAGGAAGTTCTGGACGCCATGACCCCTTATCTCACAGAAAAATTCGGTAACCCTTCTTCCATTTATTCTTATGGCCGCGAAAGCCGCATGGCGGTAGAAACCGCGCGGAAGTCCGTCGCGAAAATTCTGAATGCGCATCCCGCGGAAATATTTTTTACTTCGGGCGGAACCGAAAGTTCAAACACCGCGATTACGTCTTCTGTACGCGACCTCGGCTGCACACATATCATTACATCGCCTATCGAGCATCACGCTACAATGCATACGGTTGATCACCTTCATTGCCGCGGCGAAGCGTCGGTGAGTTATGTGAATGTGCTGCCAAACGGTCACATCGACCTGGAGCACCTTCACCAGCTGTTGTCGGAAAGTGAAGAGAAATGTCTTGTCACACTGCTTCACGCGAACAACGAAATCGGCAACCTCACGGATCTCCACGTGGTTGGTGAACTGTGTAAACCGTTCGGTGCGGTTTTTCATTCCGATACGGTGCAAACGGTCGGGCACCTGCCGTTTGATCTTCGCAACACACCCGTACATTTTATTACGGCAGCCGGTCACAAATTTCACGGGCCGAAAGGCGTGGGACTTTTATACATCAACGAAAACGTAAAGATCAAACCATACATCCATGGCGGCGCGCAGGAACGAAATATGCGGGCCGGCACAGAAAACCTGTACGGTATTGTCGGGTTTGCCAAAGCGCTTGAAATCGCGACAAAAAATTATAAAGAAGAAAGTGAATACATCCGGTCGCTGAAATTGTATATGATGCAACAGTTGTCGGAGAAGGTGAATGGCATTGCGTTTAACGGCGATCCGATGGGCAATTCATTATACACGGTGTTAAGTGTGTCGTTCCCGAAAACCGAAAAATCGGAAATGATATTATTCAACCTCGATATAGCAAACATCTGCGCGAGTGGTGGCAGCGCATGCACAAGTGGCGCCGACCAGGGCTCGCACGTTATCCGCGCCATCAATAATAATCCCAACCAGGTAACGGTTCGGTTTTCTTTCAGTAAGTTTAACACCCGGGAAGAAATTGATGTGGTGGTAGACAAACTGCAAACAATGATCTGAGCTTTCCCGTCGCTCACATGAAGTATATTCTTGGTATTGATATCGGCACAACCAACACCAAGGCTGTTGCATACGATCTGCAGGGCGCGCCTGTTGCGCAGGCGAGCAGCACGTATGCATTCATATCGGAACAGGAGGGCTATCACGAACTTGATCCGCGCGTTCTTTTCACTGCGGTAACAGAAGTGATGAAAGCGGTGCTGGAATTGTTACCCCGAACGCAGGTTGCCGGTGTTTGCTTCAGCTCGGCAATGCATGGACTGATTGCCGTTGACGAAAAGTGCCATCCTCTTACAAATATGATCACCTGGGCCGACCTGCGCAGCAGCGAGTATGCGATGCGTTTGAAATTTACGGATGTTGGCCACAGGTTATATGAAAGAACGGGTACGCCGGTGCATGCGATGGCGCCATTATGCAAGTTGATGTGGATGCGCGATAACCAGCCTGGTATATTTGAGCGCGCGCATAAATTTATTTCGATCAAAGAATATATTTACTTCCACTTCTTTGGTGAGTTTATAATAGATCATTCAGTTGCCTCTTCTACCGGCCTGTTCGATATTTACGACCTCGACTGGAACAATGAAGCGTTGCACACTGCCGGTATCAGCAGGGAGAAATTATCAAAGCTTGTTAAAACAACGCATATAATTACCGGGCTGGCTGAAAATTACGCAACGATGTTTGGTATTGATGTTAATACTCCTTTTGTTGCGGGCGCGAGCGATGGTTGCCTGGCGCATATCGGCAGTAGTGCGTTGGGAAGTGGTGATGTTTCGCTCACGATTGGCACGAGTGGTGCAGTAAGGATGATGATTAACCGTCCCGCCTTTGATCCGAAGCACAGGATATTTAATTATGTGTTGATGGAGAACGCGTATTTGTCGGGCGGTCCTTTGAACAATGGAGGAAATGTGATGCAGTGGTTTGCGAGAGGTTTTTTGAAAAAAGAATTTTCGAGGGCCGATGAAATTGAAGAGTTCATTGCTGAGGCGTGCGCTGTGCCGGCTGGGTCCGAAGGGTTAGTGTTCCTTCCATATATTTATGGGGAGCGTGCACCTGTATGGGACGCGCAGGCGAGGGGTATTTTCTTTGGTGTATCGGCTGTTCATACGGCTGCTCATTTTATGCGCGCAATAATGGAAGGGATTTCGTTTGCGTTGCTGGAAATTCTCAATACAATGGAGGAAACGATTGGTCCTTCGAACCAGATTTTCGCGAGTGGTGGATTTATTCGTTCCGATAACTGGAAGAAATTGCTCGCGGATGTGTTGGGTAGAAAGATTTATATCACGCATGCGGAGGATTCATCGGCCGCGGGTGCGGCGATGGTGGCAATGATGGCGTTGGGTTTGAAAAAAGATTTTAATGAGATGAGATCGTTTTTTTCAGTTAAGGAAACGTATGAGCCGGATATGAGCGATCATGAGGTTTACATGCGTAATTATGCGGTTTATTCTACCTTGTATGAGAAATTTAAGAGGTGAGAAGTGAGAGGTGAGAGGTGA
>JAEUVS010000026.1 GCA_016786745.1 Chitinophagaceae bacterium
TTCTGCATAAGGTAACGAAGTTGACCCAGGCGGGCATAAACGCTGATATCGTTTAGCTATATAGTGTACGAACCAGGCGAAGCCGAAAACCTGTATAAACGAGTAGGCAGTAATTCTCATCTACAAACTTAAACCATGAAAAATGTAAGAGTTGGCTTTTTGAGTGCATTACTCATTGCCGTGCTGGCGGCATTTGCTACACCGAAGCCGAATGTAACCTATCACAAAAAGCTGATCGACACCAGCAATTGTCAGTCGACAAGCTGTACACCGACAGTTACTACCGCCTGTTCTGAAACTGACATGCAATATTTTCAGTCGAATGCCAACGGCAGTATTCCCTGTAACACTCAAAGGGTTCTTTACAATCCTTAATTCCTGCGGAAAGGTTAGCGTGTAATCGCTAACCTTTTTATTTCTCTCAACCCGGATAAATGATCACGAAAATTTTTTACCTCTTCCTGCTGACGCTTCTCTCTATTATACTGGTGGGATCTCTTTACCTGCGATCTATCAATTTCGGGTCGGCATCTAAAAACGGCTTCGTGCGACAGTTCGAATACAAAGCGACCATTCTTCATCGCGACACGTTGCCTTATAATTCTTACTATCTCGCGGGTGCAACTGCCAGTCAGCTATACTTGGGCAACGTTGTGAATACAACAGTATTGCTGACCCTGGATCATGATCTCCGTACACACACGTCATCTGCTCTGCAGATATCTGAAGATGGCAACATCGCCTGGCAGGCTTTACATGTGCAACTGGACTCCCCGGATATCCATATGATCGAACAGATTACACCGAGAGTTTTCTATGGCCGTCTGGGAGACCGACAACTGTACAACCGGGATATTAATGCCTCAACGCTGTCGGCATGGATGGCTGTTTCTCCTGGCACTTATATTTTCAGGAAATGGGACAGCAGCCACAACCAATACGACCTGTTCAAATGGACGGATCACAGATTTACCGGTCATACAGAACCGACCCTTCAAACACAGGGAGATGGAACGTTCTCCATTGACGGATCATTGATGTACGATCGGTTATCTGCAACCGTGATATATATGTATTTCTACCGCAATGAGGTATTGCTCATGGATACAAACGTTGCGGTAAAGGGCGTGATGAAAACGATCGATACTATTACCCGCGCAAATGTCGAAGTAGTCTCGATTGCATCTACAAAAACAAAGACAATTAAAAGACCCCCGCTTGTTGTCAATAAAAAAGCGGCTGTGTTTAACAACCGCCTGTATATTCATTCGCCGCGTAAAGCAGACAACCAGTCACAGGATGATCAGGCTGTGATTGATTGCTATGATCTGTCGCTACGGAAATACCTCTATAGTTTTTATCTCGACATTGATCCGAAAACGTTTTCCGGGATGATGGTAATGCATGACCGCATGTATGCCATTGCCGGTAAACAACTATTCGCCATCAGGCTCGCCAGGTAATTTTCTTGGACGGATGACCAGCGTATGCAGCCGTTTATACTGCAGGTCAACTTCGAATCCTGTTTTTCGCAACCCTTCCTTGACGCTTTCCCTATCAGACATTATCGCATCGAGATCTATATCAATATGATCCGATATGCCGGTTTCGTCAATAAACAAAGTATCTAGCTGATTGTGGTTGTAAATCTCAAAGAACAACCGTTCTATGGGCATGTTTCTTAATTTAAACCCGGTAATCCCTTGCGCCTGCTCAGCTGGTGATACAGCTTTGCCTCTTTTCGTTCTGATTTTCTCCTTTTGTTCGCGGGATGCTGTCACCCTGTAGTAGGGCATCAACCTGTACTCGTTGGTAATCGTATAAGGAAACTGCCTGTTTAAATCATCCTGGATCATGTCCTGTAACTTTTGCGAACTGATATTGCTGTCACCAACCATAAAAGTATAATCGTATAAGTTTTTATTGGTTGCAACATCTGCTATAACCAGGGAAGAGTCGACGCCTTCCAGAACGAGGTACGGATTATATTTATCATACCAGCCTTTCTGATATGGATCCATAAAAAATTTTCCGAAGAACGCGACACGGAATAAGATCAACGGCGACACTCCTTTAAACACGACGCCGTACTTATTATACGTCGACCAGTGACACGGCCATTCAAATTCCGGCACGAAAGGAACGTCGTCAGGATTAGCATAGGCGAGGCGTGAATAGCGGATATTCCTGCTGTCAGGTGCCGGATAGTATGATTCAAAACCATCGTCATGAAGTGTTCGCGGTTGCGGGTTCCGGCCTTCGATAAGCATTTTCATGGTTTCTTCGTTTAGGTCGATGGAAGTAAAACTGTTGTAAAATTTTCCCAATGGATCAATGACGATAATGAAAGGCACCATAGTAACCCTGAACAAATTGAACAGGTTTGTATCATAAGCGACAGGCAGTGAAAGTGAATAATGTGTGGCAAACCGCTGATAAATCTGTTGTACGCCGGGATAGGTTTGGCCTACCAGTATAAATTGAATATCCCGCTCGAATTTTTTTTGCAGATCATTGATTTTCGGGAACGATTTAAAACATCCGCGGCACCCGATGGTCCATAAATCAAGGACTACCCACTTTCCGCGGAGCGACGAAAGCTTCGCGGTTTTTTCCTTGTAGTATTCCATATTCTTCAGTACGACATCCGGAAACGGGTCACCGGGTTTTGGTGGCTGAATATTATTTGAATTGGCAAAGAGCGGTAAGTACAACACTATCACCAGCGCTGAAAGCAGCACATATTTCAGGCAGTTCATATCGTTAATTTTTTTGTTTAATACCCAGGGTTCTGAGTCAGCCGTGGGTTGATGAGAGTTTCAGATTCAGGAATCGGGAACAGCTGGTCTGTCTCCTGCCAGCTCGCTGGTTTTTCGGCTGACATCACTGCATTCACCATGGATCTTCGTTTCAGATCCAGCCAGCGGTGACCCCATTCTGTAAAAAATTCCACGCGTCGTTCGTGCATGACCGCATCAATAATTTCATCTTTAGTCAGGGCATCTGTAAGCTCCGGCAAACCGGCGCGGATCCGAATGATATTGAGATCATCTGCGGCACCGGTTAGATTGCCCGACTCTGCGCGTGCTTCCGCACGAATGAAATATTGTTCAGCGAGACGCATAACGGTTGTGTATTCTTTGGTTTCGCCGGTCTGGAGTTCTTTGTACTTAAATGGAAAGATATACGTGACGCCGTTAGTTATCACGCTGTCCATCCAGTTCGATCTGCGCAGATCACCGGCTTCAAACGTGTTAATCAGTGAAGGAGAAAGTATGGCCGTCGTCGGCAGATTACCTTCGTTGATGATGTACACCCTGGCATCAGGAGTGTTGCTGCCGGGGGACGTACTTTGTAATTGCCATATGGCTTCCGGATTGTTCATTAAAAACACGTCTGTAATGTTTGCAAGCTGATAGGTTCCTGAACTGGCGATAACCGAACTGGCCATTGCTTCAGCTTCGGCCCAGCGACCCGTATAGAGGTATACCCGTGCAAGCAATGCCCGTGCTGCAAACGAATTAGGCCGTATGCGTTCAGCAGTGACATCTGCAATGCCGCTGACATAATCACTATTCAACAGGTTGATAGCGTCAAGCAAATCATTTTCGATGAAGCGATAAACGCTGTCCGGCTCGACTTTTGAAGCGATATTGTTTTGCTGGTAGTCTGTCGTTGCAACAGTCGGAATTTTACCCCACAGGTTGACGAGATAAAAATGTGAAAATGCGCGGATGAAACGGGCTTCTCCTTCAAGCTGGGTTTTGGCAGCTTCACTCAATGCAGCAGATTTGCGTACGCCTTCTATTACGGTGTTTGCCGAGTAGATATGGTTGTAAGCAAGATTCCAAAGCTGCATCGTCATAATCGCGTTGCGAGAGAGGATATCGTTACGGTAGAACTGGCCGTTTTCATCACCGCCCTGGCTGATGAGCTCATCGGCAGTCAGGCCAGTCACAAAACTTACAGATCCGAAAGAGCCACTTGCAAATCCAATGCTGTTGATCATGCGGTTATAGATGCCTGTGAGTGCCGCGACTGCCGTTCCTTCATTTTCAAAAATAATTGGTCCCGTTAGTTGTCCCGCCGGCGGTTCAACTGTTACCGCCTTTTTGCAGCCGGTCACCACTAAAAGTAAGATGGCCGATGCAACAACCGATTTTCCGAATGTATATAGTGTTGTTTTTTTCATGACTTCTTTTTTAGAATGTTACCTGTATACCCATGGAAATCATTCTCAGGGGTGGAAGACTGGAGATGTTTAATGTTTCCGGATCCAGTCCGCTGTAACGGGTGAGTGTTAAAAGGTTTTGTGCAATAGCATATATTTTCAACTGATTCAGATGTAGCTGCCTGGTCAGGCGGTCAAACCGCGCAAACGACAAGGAAATATTTTTCAGGCGGATGTACGATGCATCTTCATACGCTGCCGTGCTCTGACTATACAGATCGTAGGCCATGTATCCAACGTCCTGCGAATATTTCTGATAGGCCGCACCGGTGTTTGAGGGTGTCCACCTGTTCAACACAGCGTCAGGTTGATTCAATGCGAATCCCGCCATATTGAACAGCGCGACGTGATTACGCGCCTTCTGTTTCACAAACTGGAAAAGAAAATTTAGTTCTATGCCATAGACGTACAACGAATTTTCCAGGCCGCCGTATGCTACCGGCGTAGTATTGATCAGGTGAATTCGATCATCTTCGGGCGTAACCGCTCCGTCCTTATTGGCATCGAGCACCTCAAAAAGGCCGGTTTCACGATTGACACCTGTTGCTTCATACACTTTTGTGATGGTCAGTGGCTGGCCGATGATAAACCGGTTAACATTTGTGGAGGAGGCGAGATTAGGATACGATAACAGCTTATTATGGGTAAAACTTACA
Organism: Chitinophagaceae bacterium; assembly: GCA_016786745.1. GTDB lineage: Bacteria > Bacteroidota > Bacteroidia > Chitinophagales > Chitinophagaceae > Flavitalea. Next base: position 4,888 of record JAEUVS010000026.1, read on the forward strand.
TTGAATGAAGGCGTCCATTTGATTTTTTCGTTGTTAACGAGTATGAAAGAGCCTTCGAACTCCCAGCCGTCGTTTAATACTTCTGCCGGCAGATTATATTGCAGCGAAGTAAATCCGGTAACGGCAGAGACGGGTAGTCCTACAAGTTGATTGCCCGATACGTGCCTGAAATAGCTACCGGAGATCAATAAACGATCCTGCCAGAATCCAAGTTCAAGACCGATTTCTTTTTTATGATTGTTCTCCCACGCAAAAACAGGATTGAACAGGTTGTTTGGGTACAGGCCCTGAATACCTGAATAAGGAGCAGTGGTGGATCTCCACAAATCCAGGAAGCCATAATCATCGATTTGGTCACTTCCGGTGACACCGATGCTGCCCCGGATTTTTCCAAAGCTGAGCAGGGGAAAATCTTTTTTGACAAGTGCTTCGTTGCTGAACACCCATGCCGCGCCAATCGCACCAAAGTTCGCAAACTGTCTTCCTGGACCGAAGCGGCTCGAGCCGTCCCGCCTTCCGGTAAGATTGATGATGTACCTGTCTTTCAGCCGGTAATTAAACCTTGTGAACAGAGCCTGGTAGCGGTACTTCGTTTCAATGTTTTCCAGTCTTGAAAAATTTGGTGCAGCTGTGATGCTGTTCAATAATGCATCTGATGTATAGCCGTAACCGAGCAGCGCATGGCCTGCGCGGTTGGTTTGCTGGTGTGTTGTGCCGACCAGCCATTCGAAATTTCCAAACCTTGAACCGAGGCGATAGGTTACTTCCGGCTCCACAATTGTCGAGGTGATTGATCGGTAGGAAAACATAGCACTGCCGCCATTTGGCATCACCGGGAAGCTGGTTACCGAAGGCGAAAGATTTTTTTCATCAGCATTCAGTTTGTTGTAGCCTGCATTTAACTGGAACGTTAAACCTGGTAACAACTCGTAGGAAAGCCGGGTATTCGCTACCAGGTTGTCATTAGCAGCATGATAGAGCCTTTTGATGAAGCTGTACGGATTATTGTAAAACGATCCGTTGTCCCAATTGATTTTGCCATCTTCGGTAAGTGGTGTGGGTGCTACAGGGATAAGCTGCATGGCATAGGAAGTGACATCCTGCATCATGAGATTATTGCGGTCGGTGAGGTAGGATGCTGACAGCGAGAGACCAAACTTCCGGTCATTGGACTGGTGATTGAGATTAACATGAACCGATTTTTTCTCATCTCGGAAATCACCGGGTGTCACTGTTGTTTCAGCAGAATACCCAGACGCGACCAGGAACTTTGTCTGTGCATTTCCACCGCTCATGCTGATATTTATCCGGTCAAAAAGCGCGATGCCGCCAATGAGTTCCTCCTGCCAGTCCGTGTATTTTGTTGTATCCCACGATTGCAAATCCCTGGCATCGGCAAAAGGATCGGTCCAGTCCGTTCCGTCATTGCTGAAGGCTTCATACCGCATATCAAGGTATTCGCGGGTGGTGAGCATTTTAAGTTTCCGTGCGACTGTGCCGTATCCGCGGGAGACGTCAGCAGTTAAGGAAGTGCGCGCGCTCGTTGCTTTCTTCGTGGTGATCAGGATAACTCCGTTGGCACCGCGGCTGCCATATATAGCGGTTGCGTCTGCATCTTTCAATACTTCGATCGATGCGATATCTATCGGATTAAGAAAGTGAAGGGGACTTCCTCCTCTCGTGATCTCGCTGGTGTAACCCGAGGCGACTGGCGCAGCGGGATATGGTACCCCATCCACGAGGTACAGCGGGTCGCTGGCTCCCGTGCGAAGGCTACTTCGTCCGCGAATCCGCACATTGAAACTTCCACCTGCATTGCCGGTATTCTGCTGGATGACAACCCCGGGAATCCGTCCCTGCAATGCAGAAAGCACGTTAGATACAGGCTGACGGCTGATTTCCTGCGACCCGACCCGACCCAAATTTCCGGTGTTCATCCTCCTGGTAGTTGATCCGTAAGCGATGACCACCGTTTCATCAAGTTTACCGATGGCTGGTGTCATGACGATGGAATAAACAGTTTCACCGGTGATGGCAAGTTCGCGTTTTTCAAATCCCACACTGGTGATGATAAGCGTCCGATCACTTTCCCTTATTTTCAGCGTGAACGAACCGGAATTGTCGGTGAAGGTTCCACGCGCGGATCCCTTTATCATCACCGACACGTTCGGTAACGGCGCACCGTTTGCACTGACGACACCTCTTATTATTCTCACCGAATCAACAGGGGCCAGGGATTTACGGCTTAACACGACCGTATTGTTGATCAGTTCCCATTGCAGCGGCTGGTTGGACAGGCATGAGGCTACAGCATCTTGCAGCGTGGCACTGACAAGCTCAACCGACACGGGTACGCAATCTTTGATAAGCTGTTCGGTGTAGAGGAATGTTGTGCCGGATTGACGACTGATTTCGGCAAATGCTTTCGGCAAAGGTGCATTGCTGAGCTTCAGCGTAATACCCTGTGAGTGGGCGGACGTGCCGGCATAGACGCTGCAACTAAGCAATATCCAGGCAAGCATTTTCATGATAAGGAATTTTTTTGTGGTAAGACAGGCACAGGCTGGCCTTTTCAAAATCAAAAGCATAGCTTTGGTTTTTGGGTGAATAATCAGAAACCATTCAGTCCTTTCAGCAAAGCGACTGGTTTCTTTTTCCAGTTAAAAGCATGTCTTCAGACTGTAGCCCAAATCGCCGGGAATGTCTTCATCATTCCCGGTTTTTATTCAGCTACAGATTAGGGTTGGACGATTATTGTTCTTTTGTGTATTACAAATTTTTCACCGGTGGATAACTGTAGCATCCGCAACACCTGATCCACCGATGAATTCCGGAACACTTCACCGGTGAAGAGATGATCGTTACTTCCATTATAATTTACCTCTACATCATACCACCTGCTCACCTGCTTCAATACTTCAGTTACCGGCGTATGATCAAAACTGAATTTTCCTTTTGTCCAGGCAATAGATGACACCACGTTTGCATTATCGTTAACTGCCAGCCGTCCCTTTTCCACCACCACTTCCTGGCCGGGCGACATGTCCGAACGCTGCCCGTTTGTTGTTACACTAACTTTACCTTCCAGCAAAGAAACCCGCCCGGCTGAATTCGCATATGCATTGATGTTAAAATGCGTTCCCAGCACGAGGACCTTTAACCGGTCGTTTACAACAACATTAAACGGTTTTTTCCTGTCGGGAGTAACTTCAAAATACGCTTCTCCTGATAGCTGAACAGTCCTGTTGTCTAATGCAAAAGTGACGGGAAATGTCAGGGATGTTTCTGCATTAAGCCATACATGTGTTCCATCGGGCAGGACAACCTGGTACTCGCCACCTCTTGGTGTGGTGAGTTGGTGTGTCTGGTCACTCGTTATACCCGCGTGGTAAGTTAGCACCGAGAAATCGTTGTCAACTTGACTATTGTCATCAATCGAAATTGTTTTACTGCTATTCAGGCTCAGATCCACCACCTGGTTGCCGTTAATGGCCAGCGATGCTTTTTTTGAACCCGGCAACACAGGTTGAACGACAGCTACAGATTTTTTCAGTTCTGCGGGCGCTGGTGTTTTATTGTTGAAAAAGAAAAATGTGGCAGCGCCGGTTACAACTAACATTACACCTGCAGCGGCTACCCGGTACCGCAATATTTTTCGCACGGGTGCTTTTGATTTTATCGCATTGCTGAACTTTTCAAGCGCCTGGTTTTCGTCGAGGTGGTCCAGCCATATTTTTGTCTTCGCAATATGGTGTTCGTCGGTAAGTTTCCCGAACAACCGCATGTTATCATCACTTGATGCAATCCAGTCATCAAGCTCGGCGCGTTCTTCCGGTCGCAGGCTGTTTTTTATAAAACCTGCAATCAGGTAAGCGATCCTGCGGGCAGATGATAAGGAATCCCCGTTCATACAACTAAGGTATTTATTAAAAAAATGGCCTCCCTCCTGATATCACACAGAATTGTTGATTTCGTCCAGCCGTTATTAAAAAATAAATGAGAAAAAAAGGAAGGAAATGACCAGGCGGCGGAGAAAAAGCAGTGCGGCGGCCTTATGAGAGCGGATGGTGCTTTCCGTAACTTTCAGTTCACGCGACACCTCGTTGATTTTTTTTCCTTCAACAAAAAGAGCCGTAAAAATATCACCGCATTTAGGTGGGAGCAACCGGATAGCCCTGTACACCTCGTACAGTGTTTCAGCTTCAATGATCCTGTTGAGAAAATTTTCTTCGTCGGTTGCCAGGTCAGGAAGAGACGCAGTATGTTTTGCATCCCGCCGTTCATTAAGGCATGCGTTCCTCACCATTGTGTACAGGTACGCAGGAATGGAACCTGACCATGACACTTCCGTTCTGCGCTCCCAGAGCTTTACAAAACAATCCTGCACAATATCCTCTGACCGCTGTTTGTCATTGACAAATCCATGGGCAAAAAGACATAAACGGCTGTAACACTGCCTGAACAGGTGGGTAAAGTCTGCTTCGCCCGGGATAATTGTATGTTTTGCGGAAGTGTTCACGCCATGTCTTATTAATGACAGGCCTGCAAAAACAAAAGGGCAGGCCCCGTCTTATGCTGAACAGAGGCACCACCAAAGCGCCCGAAAGCCAGATAAGCTGATAGGGGCCCACCCTATTGGTATAGAATGGGCTTGACACTATCACCTCGGCTTTCTCAAACTTGGTGGTTTTCTGTTCGAGGATGATTAGCGAACACTTCAATTATGAAGGCCGCAAAAATAATTTAAAAGATCAAACAACAGTAAAATTAATGAAAGGTAGACTATAGTCCTACAATAAATTTTGGGAATTCATTGAATATTCCTCAATGAAAAGTCCGCGGGACCTGAAATTGTTGAAAAGGTTTGGTGCGCATCTCCAAAAGTTGCGTAAGGAAAAAGAGTTCAGCATCCGCGGTCTCGCTGATGAAGCGGATATCGATTTCAGTTATATCATCCAACTGGAAAAAGGAGACAAGAATCCTTCATTTCTCATGCTGCACAAACTTGCCGACGCACTCCGGATCTCCATCCATGAACTGGTGGATATCAAATAAAATAGACACGGGAATATAAGTCTGCATCCGATACGAATAAATGACAATTCTCAAGAAAACTGAAAACGATATCCCGGTAGTTTTAGTAAAGAACTAAGCTGCTATGGAATACATTTTTATTACCCTTGTCACACTTGCATGTATATCATGCCGGAAAACGATTCATGAAACAGAAGCCGGTCGAAACGGCAACACGGAATCCAACGCCATCATTGTTGACCCGTTTATGCCACAAAAAGTGAAAGCGATGGTGGCGCCTGAGGAATCTTCATTGCCTGCCCGGCCATACACCCTCGTGGAGTATATTAACCTCCAACGGGGCATATGACAACATTCCCCCAAGCTTCTCTTACACCTACTCGTATTCACGCACCATACAACGGGATCGGGAAGCACCTGTAAACCGCGAGCGGGAATCACTGTCGATTTCGACCACTACCAACCCAGGCCGGCAATCGATCTTGAAAAACTTCTGAATTGCTTTCAAACTGTGTCGGATTTTGGCGCTCATTGCAGTATCGAGTTATTTGCGGATTTACCGGTAGATGGGAAGCCTGAGATTTTTTTTGACTGGAGAACGGGTTTTCCCGGGCATTGCTTTGTACAACTGAAAAAATCTAACCTCGGCAAGACCGTCGTTTTAAATGTAGGGTACTATCCGGAAGACCCATGGAAATTTATATATACCATGGGTGAAATACCGGGAAAGTTTGTAGACGATACGCAACATGAGTACAATGCATCAGCGAAAATGAATCTTCCGTCACAGGATTTTGTCAAAGTCATTTTATATATGAAGAAGAAACTTAAAATGGCTAAATATGACATCGATGACTTCAACTGTGCGAATTTTGCCATCGAAGCTTTCAATTCAGCGAGGTCGAATGATCCGCTCATTGTACCAAAACATAATATTCCCGGGGGAACAACCCGAAAGGGTTCTGAAACGCCCCAGGGTTTGTATAGAGAACTATTCCGTTTGAAGAGAGACAAAATGGCTGGAGTAGAATTTACTTTCCCTCAAAACAAAGCGTATGCGGAGACAACAAAAATTCCGTGCAAATAGGTTGTATAATTTTTTGAAATTCTTATCAGTCCAATATGAATCGCGTTTCCAAAAACTGATCAATGATCTCAGGGAAGAATATTAAGCGACCGGCATAGTTAAAGAAATTGACAAATGTCCATTTAATGCAAGACCGGCCGTTCTAGTTTTGAGGAGTCAACTCCGGCAATACCCAGGCCGGCCTTTTTAACATAATGCACCTGCATGAATACCCTAAAGATCGCCGTAGCGCATGATCATATTCTTATACGTAGCGGAATAGCAAATGTTCTCCATTCACTTGGTTATGAAATCAGCTTCCAGGCTGGTACAAAAGAAGAACTCTTCGAACAACTGGCGATTGAACAGCCGGATATCATCTTTGTCGTCGCCAATATTCAGTCCGCTGACAGTTTTCAGACGATACAGGATCTGGCTTTTCACTACCCTGACATAGGTGTGATAGCCTTAAGTATGCAGGATGACGACAATGCCATCATACGCATGTTGTCACGAGGTATCAGAGGCTATATTCTCAAGAATTCCGATTTTGATGAATTGAAAGAAGTGATTGAAAGCATCGGGCAGAAAGGTTTTCATTACAAGGAGCCTGACTATGGGAGACTCGTAAAGTATATCCGTATGAACAACCTTCGCAAGCATCGCATGGAAGAAGAACTGCTAACTGAGAGAGAAATCAGTTTCCTTAAGTTCCTGGCAACCGAACTGACATATAAGGAAATTGCTGCAAAAATGTTTGTGAGCGCCAGGACAATAGATGGTTACCGAAACGCGATTTGTGACAAACTGAAGATTAAAACAAGAATAGGGTTGGTGTTGTTTGCTATTCAGAAAGGTATTATTTGTATCAATTAATCGTGAACAAAGTGCCGTCAAAACATACTGCATCGATGAGATTTTTCTTCCCTGGGTTGGTCGAAAAACACATTGTCTCTACTGAACCCGATGCTAATTTTATCAAACAATTCAAATGAGCAGATATTTAAAGACAGAGAAGCACTGGTGGATGCTGGGGTAAAAAAGGTGACCCCAAAGCGCCCTATGGCCGGTGAAAGAACATCCGTGGCGACCCGGTCAAAACGGATGCTTCTTTTAAATAGTGTTCAGTGCATACTGACGGTCTCCCTTGTGCCGGCCGGTGTCTACGGGGAGATTTCTTGCGTATCACTCATTTAAAAATTCCGGTCGGCTGAATTGTTATTGATCCATCTGTTGTAAATATTTATAAGTATGAGAAGAATGATGGAGTTAAATGATGGCATCACTATTT
>JAEUVS010000028.1 GCA_016786745.1 Chitinophagaceae bacterium
TCAGAGGAGGTGAATGCCTTATCGCATAACTTTTCTGGTATACAATTTTTCTCTTTCCTGATAAACAGTTCTTTGCCTACGCTTAAAGGTAAAACGGTGGAATTGTGAGGTAATATGCCCAGACAACTAGTATATAAAAAGGCTCTGATTTCTCAGAACCTCCCCGCTCCCCCTGCTGGACTTGAACCAGCGACCCTCTGATTAACAGTCAGATGCTCTAACCAACTGAGCTAAGGAGGATTATACCCTGTTTTAACAGGGACGGCAAAATTAAGCCTTTTCACCGATTCTCAAAATCTACTTTCACTGCTTTTCAAGGTCATTTTCTGCAAAAACTACGCGCCACCCTGGTTTAATTTCATGAGATTTTGATCGTCCTTCATAGATAAGCTTTATTAATATGTAAGGGCATTAAATAATCCTTCCCTCATCACCTGCTGCTCAACAGCACTCCCGTAAGCATTAATTTTGCACCCTGCCGCTACAAACCGGCAACACATTCAATGAACGTCAACGCAATGCGCACAATAGATAAATGGGCAGGAGTACCCCTATGCTTCCTCGCCTCAATGCTCTCGCGCATCAGAAATATGTTTTCTCCCAAAAAAATCCCTAACACCAAACGAACACTCTTCATCGAACTTTCAGAAATGGGAAGCGCCGTAATCGTAGACCCCGCCATGCGCAAGCTGAAAAGAGAAACCGGTGCCGAACTCTTCTTCGCCATTTTTAAAGACAACGCCAAATCACTCGAAATACTCAACACCATCCCCCAGGAGAACATTTTTAAAATGAATTCCAATAACCTCGTCGCGCTCTTTTTTAGCGTGCTGAGCTTTATGAGCTGGTGCAGAAAGAAAAAAATCACATGCGTAATCGACCTTGAACTGTTTTCCCGATTCACCGCCCTGCTCTGCTTCGTCAGTGGAGCAAGAACCCGGATAGGCTTCGCAAGCTTCCACGACGAAGGCCTGTATCGCGGCAGCCTCGTCAATTTCCCGGTGAGATATAACGCTCATGTTCACATCTCTGTAAATTTTATTTCACTCGTTAACAGGGCAATGTACAAGTTTCAAAACCCTTACGCAACAGTTCCATTAATAGAAGGAGATCTTGACCTGGCAAGGGCCGTTGTACCTCCGCCACTGATAGCCACAGTACGGGGGAAAATCAAAGAACTTTACCCGACATGGCGACATGAAAAAGTGGTTTTGTTTAACGTGAACGCTTCAGACATGCTCCCACAACGCCGATGGCAGCAGGAGAATTTTGCGGCAGTAGCCTCACAACTGCTGAACCAGTTTAACGACATCATTATCGTGGCCACCGGCGCCCCTTCAGAGAGAGAATATGTGCAGAAAGTGATAGATATGACGCACAACCCACGATTCGTAAATTCGGCCGGCGTTTTTAAGTTTAATGAACTCGTACCTCTCTATTATGTGTCAACCTTCATGCTTACCAACGATTCAGGTCCGGCACACTTCGCTTCGGTAACACCATTAAAAGTTTTCGTGCTCTTCGGACCGGAAACACCGGCTCTATACGGGCCACTGGGCGGAAATGCCGAACCGTTTTACCTCGGTTTACCGTGTTCTCCATGCGTAAGCGCGGCGAATCATAGAAAAACAACCTGCCTCACGAGGCCATGTATTACTACAATTGCCCCAGAATGGGTTGGAGCAAGATTGGTGAATTATTTGAAAGAGAGGGAAGTCGCCTAGGTCGAGAATTTTCACCCCTAGCCGCCGGAGGCGGCACCCCCCTCAAGGGGGAATTGTTATTTAGATAAATTTTTTTAAAAAAGAACAGTCAGAGTCACCTCAACCGAAGGTTTATCACCATCATCACTAACCTTCAGCAAATATTTCGTTTGAACTTCTGACTGCCGGGTAGACCTATTAATAAATTTTCCGGTCAACCGGGTAACAGGAAAATCGTCGAACACGCTGACTATAGAATAGCGCAACCCGAGAGAATTTATTTTCGCGCGGCCCTCAGGAGATGTAAAAACATATTTCCCTTCTATTAAAGACGCTGTAACATCATCAACGGAAACAACTTTCGTCGGCATATGAAGGATAACGTCGGCAACAGATTCCATTTCGCCAACAAAAACTACATCCTCTGCACGGATACGGTTTTCTTTCATAAAATATGCTGCCTCGCTCTCAGCCTGGTATTGCAAAAGTTCAGGATAAAAATCCCTGTTCAAATAATAATTAACTCCAAGCACCACCAAAGCCGTAGCAAATATGACCTTGCGTAACAAGGAATTTTTTTTGAAGAATAAATAGAGACCAAGCCCTGCAGCAAACAGGAACACAATGATCGCATCCAGGTGCGGAAGCCTGTCCATGAAAATGTAGTTGAGCCCGAACACGCCTAATATCAATAGTATCGCGAGCACGAAATGCATCACCGAGAATATTTTCAAAACGCGCTTCGATTGATTCAATAAAACAGCCACCGTTAAAATGGATAGAAACGGAAACAAAGGATTTAAATAGAAAGAAAGTTGGAAACGCGAAAATGAAAACACGAGGAACAAAGTGATAAAACCAAAGAAAGTATAATTTTCGCCGGTAGATATTTTTCTAATCAGCTGCTTCGTTTTGCTGAAAATCGCGAAAAATGCCGCGAATGCCCACGGCAGAAATGCCCAAAGCATAGTGTGAATGAAAAATGTGATGTCGCCCTTGCCTGTAATAGGTCCGGTATTAGTGAACCGCCCCCACTGACTCGTCCACAGGAAAAATTTTACACCTGATACATTGGTTTCTCCAAAAATTATTTTTTCGGGATGTTTGTCGAATTGCTGGTAGTAACCGTAAAGCGCGGGCGTCAAAAATAAAATGGTACCGACCACCACAACGAGCCATCGCCAATGAAATATCTGTTTCCAGTTTTTTTCATACAGCAAAGCCAGGCCAATGCCGCTCACGACAGGGATTATTGTAAACAGGCCTTTGGTCATGATGAGGCAGGCGAGTGCGAGGGAGCCGAGAATGAGATGAGGCCATTGATCCCCGGCCGATCCCTCGTCGGCCGTTGGCCTCCTCGGGATGACACTTGTTAACTGGAGGACACTTGTCAAATGGTACAGCGCCATGATCATCAAACCCGTCATAAACGGCTCTGCGCGCACATCCTGGTTCGAAATAATAATGTGCTCCGCAGTAATCAACACAATCACAGCCAACCAACCGTGAAGAGGTGAATAATACTTCCTGCCAAATAAGTACGTGTACAGCGCGCCAAGCAAAACGAATATTACCGCCGGAAGCTTATACGCAAACTCATTCACGCCAAAAGCCTCGTACGACAGCGCCGACATCCAGAATGGAAAATGCGGTTTATCCAGCCAGTCGGCGCCCTTATGATAAATCGAAAGATAGTCGCCGCGATCGTGCATTTCCATCGACACCTGCGCATACACCGCGGCATCGGGCTCCATGATTGGAATAAACAATCCCGCCAGGTACACAAGTATAGTCAAACCGAACACAATATTCCAGAGAAATGATGCATTGATTACTTTCCCAGCAGATCCCTCGGGCTTCGCCCTCGGGATGACAGTATCATTTGCAGAATTTTTCGTCATCGCGCCCATCTTTTGAAAAGCGTCGCTGTTAAAATTCCGACGCAAGTGCCGAGGATGGCTCCAAGTATTACGTCGCCGGGAAAATGTTTTCCTACATACACCTGCGCATAACAGATAATAAAAGCCCAGAACCATAACCAGTACCATCTTCGGTTGCCCATCCACGATATAGTGAAAAACCAGAACGACCCGATACCGAAATGGTTAGACGCATGCGAGGACGGCAAACCATATCTTCCGCCACATCCGATGATGTTGCGGATAACATCCTGCAAATGGCTATCATAACACGGCCGTTCTCTCATCAGCAACGGTTTTAAAATAGATGAACTTGTAAAATCAGTTATTGCAAATGTTACAAGCGATAAAAATATAAACTTCCACAGCATAGCCCGGTGGTACCTGGTGGCCCAATAAAGTATGAAAGCATAGAGGGGAATCCATGTCAGCTCATGTCGCAGTCCCAGGAAAAACCAGTCTAATAAAGGTGAAGAGGCTGTTTGATGTATGAACGTAAACAGCTCACGGTCGAGCCGCAGCAAAGTTTCCTTAATTGTAAGAAAGATGATCAGGTACATCCATCAATCAATAAAAGTGTTCTGTCTTATAAGGGTAACGGGCTCTGTACAGCTCCTTTACTTTACTTAAAATTACACTTCTCAACTGTTCGATGTTACGTTTTTCTATTGCTGCAATAAATACGGCGCCACCGTGCGTTTCGAATTCCCAGCGCTCGCGAAGGTCTTTTAGCATTTCTTCACGCACCGATTCTTCGAGCCAGGGGTCGAAGGTGTGTTGCTCGTAAAGGTCCATTTTATTGAAAATGGTAATGGTCGGTTTGTTGTGAGCGTTGAGTTCTTCAAGAGTTTTATGCACAACGCCGAGCTGCTCCTCGTAATTCGGATGAGAAATATCTACCACATGTAGTAGTATGTCGGCTTCGCGCACCTCATCGAGTGTGCTTTTAAAACTTTCTACGAGATGGTGAGGCAATTTTCTAATGAACCCGACCGTGTCGCTGAGTAAAAAGGGAGTACGGTCGAATACAACCTTTCGGGTAGTGGTGTCGAGGGTAGCGAAGAGTTTATTCTCGGCAAAAACATCGCTCTTACTGAGGATGTTCATTATGGTCGATTTGCCTACGTTGGTATATCCAACAAGCGCCACTCTTATAAATTCTCCGCGGTCTTTACGTTGAACGGAAGCTTGCTTATCTATTTCGCTCAACCGTTTTTTCAGCAACGAAATTTTATCTCTTACAATACGGCGGTCGGTTTCTATTTCCGTTTCACCAGGACCTCTTGTTCCTATACCGCCTCCTAAACGTTCAAGGTGACTCCACATACCTCTTAGCCGTGGTAGCACATATTGGTATTGCGCAAGTTCGACCTGGGTTTTAGCCTGCGCTGTTTTGGCGCGGCTCGCAAATATGTCGAGGATCAGATCCGAGCGGTCTATAACTTTTACGTCGAGAATTTTTTCGATGTTGGTGATCTGGGAGCCGCTTAGTTCATCGTCGAAGATGGCGGTTTGAATATCTTTTCCGTCGATATAGCGTTTAATTTCTTCGAGTTTTCCCTTGCCGATGAAGGTGCGGCTATCGGGATGAGGTAATTTTTGCGCAAAACGTTTTACGGCGGTGGCGCCCGCGGTTTCAGCGAGAAATGCGAGTTCTTCGAGGTATTCTTTTACCTGTTGTTCTGTTTGGTCTTTATGGATGAGACCGACCAGGATAGCTTTTTCTTCGTGCCACTTTTTCTTCTTTTCGAGCATTGACCTGGAGTTGAATTTTTTATTGTTTATGTCATTGCCTTCTCCGCAGTTCCCTCACGCTCGCCTGCGGCTCGGTTCGGGATGACGATGGTTTATGTCTTCCCGAGCGAGCGGTTCGGTTCGGGATGACGATGGATTATGTCCTCCCGAGCGAGCGGTTCGGTTCGGGATGACGATGGATTATGTCCTCCCGAGCGAAGCGAGGGATCGGCGGAGAGCGAAATCCTGAAGTCTGAATTTAAAGCCCGCTCAATGTAAGTCCAATCGAATACGGTCTAACATCCGGGCCAAAGCCCTCTTTAATAAACTGGTTAAGCTGGTAGGTGCCAAAGAGCGAAACATTTCCATATCCAATACGGGCCAATCCGCCAATTCGCGCTGTATTAAAATAGCGTTTCGACTTTTCTTTCTGTATTAGCGAGTTGATGTTTTGTCCACTGCCGTTCAGCAAATTTTTTCCTTTCGTTCCGGCGCCTACAAGCAAGCCTGCTTTAACACCTGCTGCAAATTTCAGGCTCTTCTTCGGGCGGTCGGGATTTACGAGATACCTGAATTCAACGGGCGCTTCAAGATATGTGGTGAGCAGCTTATATTTTTTAAAATGATCCGTACTGCTCACGTTGTTAAATGTTAACCGGTTACCCTGCCTGCCCGCGATATCTATGTAAGTGTCCTTAAAATAAATATTGCTCGTGCTTACGCCGGCGCCTACAGCGATGCTTAAGTGCGGATTCGTTTTAAACGGAAAATCAAACATCAGGTACATGCTGAAGCTTCTCGAAAGCCCTGTGGTATTGATACTGTCGTTTTTATTCGCCCAGTTATCATAACCCACCTGTATCAGCAAATGATCCTTCGACCTGTTCGCAAGCGCAAGCTGCTGAAGGTTGAGCTTTGCCTTTTGTTTGTTTTCACGTTCGGTTTCATCGATGAGGTCGTTTGGATCCTTGATCGGAAGCGAATCAATTGTTTCCGGAATCGTGTCGGCAGGCAGATTCACCACCGTCGAGTCCTGTGAAAAAACAAAATAAGACGAGGAAACAGCAACAACCAGAGCGAAGAGTTTTTTCATAAATTCAATTGAGTGTCAAATGTATACCTGCTATTTATAATAAAAGGTTAAGACGGGCGTCAATTTACATCAGGCAAAATATAAGCACCTACAACAGTTGCTGTAAGTGCTTTGGTGTGGACCCTGCCGGGCTCGAACCAGCGACCCTCTGATTATGAGTCAGATGCTCTAACCGACTGAGCTAAGGGTCCTGAAAGGAGATGGAAAAAGGGAAAGAGGAGTGGCAAATATTTTCACTTCTCAGGTCCAACTTCTCTCGTCTCACGTTTCGGGTCGGCAAAATTAAAACAATTCAGCTACGGCCGGCAAGATTTCTTTTTAATTTTTATATTACGCATTAAAGCAGCAAATTGCTGAAACTAATAGTCTTGCACAGATTGCACGCATATGAGGATTGCTGATAACATTGTGGAGCTACAACGCCGCGTTGCGTTGTACGATGACGAGCCTGCCTATAAGGAAATTTTCTTTACTTACTATGGCCCCTTGTTGAGATTCGCGCAAACTTTCGTGAACGAAAGACAGAGCGCGGAAGAAATCGTTTCAGACGTAATGATGAAAATATGGGAGAAGAGAAAGGACCTTTCTTCCATCGAAAACCTTCGCGTATATCTATATATAAGCACAAAGAACACGGCATTAAATTACCTGGCCAGGCAGAAGAAAGTGGAAGTGGTGAGCCTCGAAAACCTTACCATTGATATTCCATCAAGAGCGCTGAACCCCGAACAGCTCATGATTTCCGCAGAAATGCTGCGCCGCATTAACAACGCGATCAACTCCCTGCCGCCACGCTGTAAACTGATTTTCAGGCTCGTAAAGGAAGACGGCCTGCCCTACAGGGAAGTGGCCGACATTCTCGACATCTCCATAAAAACCATCGACAGCCAGCTCGCTATCGCCCTCCGCAAAATCAGCGAAGCACTCAACCTGCAGCTGAAAGCGAGAATGGAGTATTGAGCCGTGAGGCGTGAAGCGAGAGGCGTGATGTCATCCCGAGCGCAGCGAGGGATCAGCCAAAAAGAGTTCCAAGATTTTTTTCATTCCTTTTAGGGGATTCTCTAAAAACCCCTGTCTGTATACTTACACCACTAACGATGATGCTGCAAGACCGAACCTGGCTTCTTATAGGTAGGAAGATGGCTGACGAAGCGTCTCCCCAGGAATTGAAAGAACTGGAGGAGATACTCAAAACCAATCCCGAACTTCACTTTTCCCTCCAGGCACTCACCGAAATCTGGCATCAGTCCCCCGCCGAAAATCTTAAAGAAATCGACACTGCCTACCAGCAACACCTCGAACGGTTAAAAAAAGAACTTGCAGATCATCCGCTTAGTAACTACGATTCCATCGACAACTCTCCCATCTTCGCAACGTCACGGCCTTCGTTTTTTAAGAGAAAGAGTTTTATGGTAGCCATGCTGGCCTCGGCTCTGCTCCTCACCATCGCAGGTGTCTTCTATTCTAAACCATCTGGTGCGGAAACGGCATCTGCAAATGCAACACCCGCGGATCTCGCAAGTGAGATTTCTACAAGGAACGGCTCAAAAAGCCAGATAGTTTTGCCCGACGGAACAAAAGTTTCCCTCAACGCCGGCAGCAAGCTTACGTACGACAAAACATTCGGGGAGAAAATCAGGAACGTTCAGCTCACAGGCGAAGCTTACTTCGACGTGGTACACAACGCCGAAAAGCCCTTTATCATTCACACGACTGCGATGGAAATCAAGGTGCTCGGTACTGAATTCAACGTAAAATCGTACCCCGACGAAAACACAACTGAAGCAAGTTTAATCCGGGGTTCGATAGAAGTAACACTAAGAGACAAAAGAGCTGAAAAAATTATTTTGAAACCGAATGAAAAGCTCGTAGTGAGCAACGACATTGCCGAAGAAGTAACCGAAACAGTTGCGAAGCCGAAAAAGCCAATCCACAGTACCCCTCTTATCAGCCTCGGACATGTAAACTATTTCTCTCTCGACAGCACTATCCTTGAAACTTCATGGGTCAACAACCGCCTCGTTTTCCAGGACGAATCATTTGAACAGGTGGCAACGAGAATGTCGCGCTGGTATGGCGTGGAATTCGAGTTTGAAGACACCAGCATCCAGAATCTCAGGTTTACCGGGAACTTCAGAAACGAAACTATTGATGAGGCGCTGAAAGCCATGCGGATCACAGCCGACTTCAATTATAAAATTATGGCCGACAAACATATTATTATCACCAAAAACTAATAACCAATGCTAACGCTGGAGAACAAATCTAAACCGCCTGAATAATCAATAAAAACGGGAAATGTTGGCGCATTTCCCGGGTGAAAGATCACGGTGGCAACGATTTAGGGTGTTGCCGCCCATTTTCTAACTAACAATGTTTAAAATATGAAAAAATTAGGGAACAGGCCCGGCTTTTTCGGGCGTCCTAACATTTTAACGTTTTTAAGAATGATGAAGTGCACGATAGCCATTCTACTGCTTGCCTGCCTTCAGGTTTCTGCAAATGGATTTTCCCAGAGCAGGATAACTGTTAACCTCAATTCTGTGGAGATGAAGAGGGTGTTATCGCTGATCGAAAGAAAAAGTGATTTCAGGTTTCTTTACAATCAGAAACTTTTATCCGATCTCGACAAGGTTCAGATAAATGCAGTGAATGAAGAAGTGACGAGTGTTCTTGACAGACTGTTTGAAAATACACCGCTTTCATATCAAATCCTGGCAAACAACCTGGTTGTGCTGAAAGCGAAAAATACAGTTGTCGCCGACATTCGTGTGACGGGTAAAGTTACAAGTCCGACAGGTGAAGGAATTCCAGGCGTATCAGTATCTATGAAGGGAAGCTCGGTGGGTACAAGCACCGACGCTGCAGGTAATTTCGCTTTGACAGTTCCCGACCAGGCAACACTCGTGTTCTCTTCAGTGGGTTTCGAAACCCAGGAGGTACCCGTTAACGGCAGGGCAACCCTCGACGTAACATTAAAAGAATCCACCGGACGCAGTATGGATGAAGTTGTGGTGATTGGT
>JAEUVS010000090.1 GCA_016786745.1 Chitinophagaceae bacterium
CCGTGAAACAGTGTTTGAAAATCAATAGTGCCGGGCAGATTACTTTTGAACGAAGTATTCATATTGTTCCTCGTAAAAAAAGCCTGGTTCGATACCGCATCCACCCACGATTCGCCAGCCAGCGTGATACGCGGATATTCATCGAGCAGCGCTTTGTTGCACCGGTTCATAAATGGCCCATCTACATAGATGTACGTATCGATTCTCCATCCATCCACTCCAAATTTCTCCACGCACCATATCGCATGCTGTATTAGAAAATTAGCCACGTAAGAATTTCCCTGGTTTAAATCCGGCATTTGCTCTGTAAACCATCCGTCAGACATTTTTTTCCTGTCGCGCTCGGCGCCATAAGGATCAAAGTGGGTCTGATCGCGATAATTCGGGCGCGTAAACTCAGGCCATTGATGAACCCAGTTTTTCATCGGTGGATCCTGCATCAGGAAATTCTGCAGGCCCATGTGATTATACACTGCGTCCTGGATGAGTTTCATGCCTCGTTTATGCAGCTCATCGCTAAGCTTCAAATAGAGAGAATCGCCGCCAAAGCGTGGTTCAACTTTATAATGATTCGTGATGGCATATCCATGCTCCGTGCGATCGGGCATATCGTTTTGCAATACGGGAGTAAGCCATAACGTTGTCACCCCCAGTTGCTGGAGATAATCGAGGTGATTGATGATGCCCTGCAAATCGCCGCCGTGCCTGTGAAAAATCGAATCGCGGTCGAGCGATTGGTCGAGCAGGCCGGGAATTTTATCGTTGGAAGGATCGCCGTTGCTGAAACGGTCGGGCATCAGGAAATAAATAAAGTCGCCCGATCGCACTCCCTGCGCGTATGTCGTGCCGTTTCCTTTTCTGCGTGGCTTAATTGGCCAAGATGCTGTGAAATTGTTCGCACCTTTTTCAAAAATAATTTTCACGTTGCCAGGCTTCGCCGTTGATGAAACAGCAACATCAAGCGCGAAGTATTTCTCATTCTCCAGCTTGTGAACTTTAGACAACGAAACGCCGGGGTAATTTATGCGAACATTGTAACCTGTGAGGCTGGAGCTGTTACGTACAAGGATTTGCACCTTGTTCCACTTCATTCCCGTCCACCAGTTAGTTGGATACAATTCCGGTTGCTGGGCAGATATGGTGACGGTCGCACATAGAAGTGCGTACAAAAAGAAAACCTTCATGACAATTATTTTGCAACATAACCGATACCGGCAATTCTGCCATCGGCTACCACTTCCACAACAATGGAGCGGTCGGAATGATCTTCCAGCACAAGTTTCTCCACCACCTGGCTTTCTTTACCTGGCTGGTCGGTTACATGAGAGCTGAGAAAATAAATGTAGTTGCTGTTCTCCCAGTATCCACCGGAACACAATTGCAATGCGCGTAGCACGTCTGTACGTTGGGGATACTGCGCGTGTAATAAACGGATAAGATGGTCCGGTTCGAATGGTGTTTGCGGGGTATTCATACAGTAGAATTGGAAGATAGTTTAAAAATTGATACTTTCAGGAATTGTGGATAAGAAGAGGATATTGTTGTTCCTGCTTTTGGCTGCTTCCCTTCGTGCCGCCACCCAGCAATTCGGCGGCAACCCTCCTTCAATAAAATGGAAACAGGTTAACACGGATACGGCAAGAGTCATCTTCCCTGCGGGCCTTGAAAAACAAGCGCTCGATGTTTCAGATATTGTCAGCAGACTTTCTTCTATTACCGCTCCAACAATAGGCGGACGCACGAAAAAAATCAACATTGTATTACAGCCTTTGCCAACCGTGGCCAATGGTTATGTTTCTCTCGGACCATTCAGATCAGAGTTTTTTCTAACTCCGAGGCAAAACAGTTTTGAGCTCGGAAGCTTGCCGTGGCACAAAACACTTGCGCTCCATGAATACCGCCATGTGCAGCAGTATAGCAATTTCAGGAAGGGTTTGTCGAAAGCGTTTTATTATGTATTCGGACAGGAAGGACAGGCGCTGGCAAACAGCCTCTCGGTACCCGACTGGTTTTTCGAGGGAGATGCGGTTTACCAGGAAACTATTATGAGCGACCAGGGACGCGGCCGGCTTCCATTTTTTCTGAACGATTACCGGTCGCTCTGGGCTGCGAAAAAGAATTATTCGTGGATGAAGCTGAGAAATGGTTCTTACCGCGATCTTGTTCCCAATCATTATCATCTCGGGTATATGCTCGTGAGTTATGGTTACGAAAAATTTGGTAGCGATGTATGGAAGAATGTTGCCGGCGACGCCGCCGCTTTTAAAAACCTTTTCTATCCATTCCAGAAATCGTTTAAAAGAAACACGGGCCAGGATTTTATTTCGTTTCGGAGAGAGGCGATGGATTTTTACAGAAAAAATTCTCAATTGCCGGAGCCAGATTCCGTAGCCAGGTATGCAGAAAGCACAAAACATTTTGCGGGAAATGAGTTATACCCCCAATGGAAGGGCTCATCTGAAATTGTTTACCTGCACAACGATTACAGCAGAATTCCCGCGTTTTATGTGCGTGATATAACGACAGGGAGTGAGAAAAAAATAAAAAACAGGAGTATCTCCACTGATGATTATTTCTCTTATAACAATAACCGGATCGTTTACTCGGCATACGAGCCCGATGTAAGATGGAGATGGAGAAATTATGAGGTGATAAAAGTGCTCGACGTAAATACTGGTATCGAAAGAAGGATCACATCAAAAACACGGTATTTGTCGCCCGATATATCATTTGATGGTACAAAAATCGTGGCGGTAAACTCTCATCTTTCCGGCGCTAACAACATCGAAATCATCGACGCTTCGAATGGAACCGTGCTAAAAAAAATCCCCAACCCTGAGAATTATGTTTTTACGTATCCCAAATTTTACCGCGACAATAAAGTAGTGGCGGCCGTGCGGAATACCGTGGGCGAAATGGCGCTCGGCATATTCGATGAAGACAGTGGCACACCGGAATGGATAGTGCCCTTTTCCAACACCATCATTGGCTTTCCAAATGTAAAAAGCGATACAATCGCATTTTCTATGACCGTCGAAGGGCAGGATAGACTTTTCGTGGCAGCCGTCGGAAAAATTTTCCGCTTCGATCCGTCCATTCAAAATTCTGCCACCGGCAATTACCAACTGGCTGCCGGCGACGGCAAGTATGCGTGGAGCGCCTTCACCGCTGCGGGCTATCACATGTTTACAGGTGATGGAACGCTTACAGATGCAGGCAACAATAATATTGCCGCAGAAAATCCGATACCCCTAAAAAGCATCGAAGGGAAGCCAAACCTTATTACCACTGCGCCTCATGGCAACTACGAAGTAAAAAAATATTCATCGCTGTACGGGCTTTTCAACTTTCACAGCTGGCGGCCGTTTTTTAGCGATCCCGATTACTCGTACTCGCTGATCGGTCAGAATATGTTGAACACGATGTTGTCGGAAATTTACTTCACCTATAACCGCAATGAAAAGTTCAAGGAAACAGGCGCTATTTTTTCCTATGCGGGTTTATTTCCCGTGATATCGGCAGGTGGTTCCTTCACGTTCGACAGGTCGTTTACCGACTCATCGCGGGTGTTGAACTGGAACGAATTGAATGCAGTAGCGAGAATGAGTGTACCACTCTCTTTTGCGGGTGGAACATTTTTACAGAACCTGAATATTTCAGGGGCCCTTAATACCAAGCAGGTGTACTACACCGGCGCCTCAAAAAATTTCGAATCCGACAAAAGATTCAATTATGCCGAATGGGCCGTCAGCGCCACCAACCAGCAGATCACGGCGAGACAGAACATTTATCCCAAATTCGCCCAGACTTTGCAGGCGCGATACAGGCACATCATCAACAACTACACAGCACACCAGTTGTTGTTAAGCACTGCGCTGTACTTCCCGGGATTCGCGCACAATCACAGCATCGTTCTCCAGGCCGCATACCAGCAACGTGATACCCTACAACAATACACATTTACCAATAGCTTCCCTTTCTCGAGGGGATACACTGATATTGACTTCCCGCGGATGTGGAAGGTGGGTGGCAATTATCATTTTCCTATTGCTTATCCTGATGCAGGCTTCGGAAACATTGTTTATTTGTTGCGGTTGCGCGGAAATGTGTTTTATGATTACTCTGAAATCAAAAGCTTGCGTACGGGCCTGACTTTTCCATTCAAAACAGCAGGAGGAGAAATTTATTTCGACACGAAATGGTGGAACCAGTTGGCGCTTAGTATTGGTTTTCGTTACAGCAGGTTGCTCGATAATGAATTGTTAGGCCTCACCCCCAATCAGTATGAGATAATATTGCCAGTGAATTTGCTGAACAGGTGAGACGAAAATCAATTAGGGTTAATCAAGGTCTTGGGGATCTGGGTTGCGATCTTCGATTCGGCTTTCTTTGGCCCGGCAACATCCTCCAGCTTCACTCCCACTCTCAATGCCTTTAACCCCTTTACTCCCTGCAACTCTTCCAGCTCTATTTCTTCGAGATCGTCGTTGAGTGTTCCCTGTGCCTGCAAATACTGAATATACTTGGTATATTCTTCGGCGTCTTTATTATTGTTATAGATAATCGCAATTTTTCCGACTTGCGTCAATCGCTGGGAATTGGCCTTCACATTCACCTTATCGATTCTCTTCTTGATAATCTGGTAGCGGATATTGTATGCCCCTTCTACATCAAACCTCCGTTCGTCATTTCTGAAACTGATATCAATAGTATTTGAATTGGCGAATATCAGCTGAGTCGTTTCAAGTTGCTTCGGGAGTTTCGGCTGAAGCAAATACGTAAGCTTCGCGATAGCAGCCATCGAAGCCACCTGCCACAACCGCAGGTTTCTCAGGTACAAAAGATCGAACGGCGTATCAGGAGCAATAGACTGCCCGATATAAATATCGTATTCAATACCGTCGGTCCTGAATTTTTCGAAATAACACGGGTACGACTGCTTCTGTTCGTTGATAAACAGATCGAGGTAATTGTTGATGGCGGTTGTGATCATCTCCATCGAATGCTCGAGCTGGCGCCTGTTCTCGTATGCAATTCCTGTCTTTTCATCGGCCGCGCTGTAGTATGCATCCACCAGGGGGACCACCGAAGCATTTGCCCTCCTGAAATAAGACATTACCGGGTCCACTTCGTTTTGAAGAAACTCATTTACATTCAGCGATTCATTATCTGAATCCGAGGCCATGATACTATCAAACTTCCTCCGGCATTTGTAGATAAGCTCCCCTATAATCGGAAGATTGGTAATTTCCTGTATAGATGAAAGTGTTTTGAGAAGAATTTCGAACAGCGCCGTCAAATCGCTTCGCAACGCGCTGTTCCGTTC
Source organism: Chitinophagaceae bacterium (assembly GCA_016786745.1). GTDB lineage: Bacteria > Bacteroidota > Bacteroidia > Chitinophagales > Chitinophagaceae > Flavitalea. The sequence continues at coordinate 5,327 of JAEUVS010000090.1, forward strand.
TATTGTAGAATTTCTTATATCAATAGCACCATACAAAGGATACACATCACTGAACGTGATAGTTTCCATTTTTGGATTCTTTTCAAAACTTGATTTCAGGTAACGCCACGCCGCTTCGTTAAACTTCCACTGCACCGCCGGTTGAATAGAAGTGAACTTCTCCTTCACTACTTCCTGCAGGTGGCTGTCAAATTCCTCTATGTGCGATTGTAATATCTGGGCAATAAGCGGAATAGCGGGGTCGAGTTTTCCCAGTATTTCTTCTGTTAACAAATCCTGTTGCCTGGAAAACACCTCGAGCGTACCGGCGAGCTTATCATTGTAAAAAATAGGCATCAACGCATACGACTTCACTCCATCCACTATTAACAGTTTCAGATAAATCTGCTTCGCCTGGTCGTCAGCAGAAATTGTTTTGAAGAAAAGCAACTTTGGATTTCTGAAATAATTTTCCGCTACAGTAAGATATGCTGTTTCAGCGATTCCATGATTTCTTGCCGACCTGATCAGCATGCTGTTCAGGCACGTTGATTCGTTGAACACAAGTTTGTCGTTCACCTTTAACATCGGCAGCAATCCAAACTCAATATCGTTGCTGTTCACAAGTGTTTTCAGCGAACGGATAATGCTGTCGTAGTAATCTTCGGGTACCTGTTTTCCTTTGCTCACAATTGTGTTCTTGATACTTTCCACCGCATACTGGTCGGTAACATCGGTGAGCTTCACTGCTGAGAGGCCCTCGAATTTGAACATCGTCATCGGCAACACCTTATTCATAGCAGCCAGCGGAGAAGGCTCGTGAAGAATTCGCTGAATTTCTTCATGCGTAAGCGATGGAAGCTCCTCTTTAGGTTTCACATCTAAAAAACGCATATCGAACGTCAATCGGAAATATTTATTTAAGCCGGTCTTTTCGTCCCTGAACGTTTTTACAAGCTCCGTTTTAAACGCCTGCTGAAATTTGAAAACCTTTGCAAGGATGAGAGTGTAAATCCACTCGGGTCTTTTTGTCTGGACGATGTCCAGCTGCGTTTCTACAATCGCATTTCTCACCTCGCCGGTTACCGGATCTACAAGCACATTAAATAACGAATCCGTGCCGTAAAAAATAATTGGCGTGATAGGAGCGCATAGCCCCCACAAATCGCATTCTTCATCGCTCACCGGCGCGGATAGCGCCGCATATATCATGTCAAGGAGATCCAGGTGTTCTGAAAGGCGTTCGACTGTAAGATTATCATCCAGCTCCGGATGTTTGTCCAACTGTTCGATTACATAATTGAGAAAGTCGGATTTTATGTTCCGCTTGTCTTTTTTCCTTTCTTCGAGATATGCCCTGAATGGCCTGAGTGAAAGTGTAACATCCAAAGCCTGCACTGCGGCTCTCGCGGCCTCATTGCCGTGCAGCAAATTGAGGATCCTGGTTTGCATAATAAAAGTTTAAAATCTGAAACCCATCGTCACATATGGCAACCAACCCTCTTTCGAATAACCGGCAATAACATTTATCACCACAATCTGGGCGGGCGCAAAAAACAATCCGCCACCTACTCCACTGTGCCATACGTCCGAATGTTCATCATCGATCCAGACTCTTCCCACGTCAAAAAATCCTACAGCGCCAAATTGCCCGGGGATGATATAGCCTGTAAAATTCGCGATTTTCATCCGCACCTCGAAGTTATTGTAAATCATATGCTCTCCCGCAAACCGGTATTGCCGGTAGCCTAACAGGTTTTCATGTCCACCGATAAAAAGTGATTGATAAAATGCTGATTTACCGATCGTGAAGCCACCTCCAACCCTGTCGGCCACCACAATTGTCGCCTTTCGATTTAACTTTTGGTAAACACTAAACTCCGGTATAACCTGGCCGAATGTTTTCGCTTTGTCGTTCGCGCCGCCAAATCCCTGCACTCTCACATTTAAAAAATACCCCTCAGAAGGGATTATTGGCGAATTTTTCTTGTTGACAGTAAAATTCATCACTACACCAAGGTGTGTTTTATTATCAGCGATGATCACACTGTCGTACGATTTTATTCTCGAGCTCACTATGAATCGTCCGCGGTTGTCGGAACTATCGAACGCGTAATGCTGTAGCGATGGACCTATGCTGAACATCGCACCTGTTTTTTCATTTCTCCACCTGATAGCAGGCGTTACCTGGTACAGGTTGAAACGGGTGCGGTAAAATCTTTTGAAATTACCTGTTTTAATAAATGGTGTTTCATTGCCAAGACCGAAAAAGTTCTGCGTGTTTTGCGGCGCGAGTACATCAACGTTTGCGATTAGATCGGCTTTACCAAGAACCCTGAGCCATTCGCCGTTGTATTTTATCTTGAAAGCTGAAGTAGAAAAAGCGTAGTAGGCCATAATCCTGTTCAAACTTGCATATGGCGATTTTCTGAATCCCTGCCTGGTAAACTGCGAACCCAAACCCAATTGAAATCCGTCGTCCCTGTTCAGCGCAAATCCGATCAACGGTTGCCAAACGTTAAACCTGTTCGCCGGAACGAAATTGAAATTGGCGGTATCATCAGAGATATGCGGACGCAACATGCCTGTCTTTCCGTAATATGAAACATCACTTGTTTTATCGTACGTTTTAACTTTTTTCGCAGCATCAATTACATTGTACTGTTTCTCTCCTTCGTCGCCGATTAAACGTATTTTAACGGGAGACGTTTTATTCGCAATCACCACACTGTCCTGCCCCTTACCCATATACAACCTGAATTCTTTGGTCACCGACGGATCAAATGCAGAATTCATCAACAGTTCGCCAACATCTCCATTCTTTGTAAGCTTGTTTACATTTACTACCAGGTATTTGTTCGACGAATCTCTTATAGACACCAGTTCGTTTTTGTCGCTGAGCTTCACGTCAACAATTTTCTGCATGAACCGGAAATATTCTTTCATCGCCGCGGGGATATTATCCCGTCTTTTTTTCAACGTCGCGCTAAGTTCATTGTGGCGAAGATCGTAAGCTGTTTTTGGAAGTTTTTTCAATGCGTTATCAATCACTTCGTCGGTTATTGCTTTCACAAATTCATCGGTGATCGACATCCACTCCTTCTCCGACAGGTGTGATGTGGGCCGCGAAGAAAGGAAAGTGTGCTGCATCAGGGAAAACTTCACATGGTTGATTTCCGGCTTGAAGCCCTGCAGATTCGGCACCATCCACGGCAGGGACGCAAACCATGGAGCAACGCCCTGGTTTACATAAAACGCCTGGTCGCGGTCGCGGGGAACGCCCACATACATTTTATTTTTACCTTTTTGAACGTCCACCCATCTCCACTGGTCGGGGTGCCTGTCCCAATCACTGATCAACAGGTCAAGGAGCATCGCTTTAAGGAAGGCCTTGTTATCAACCTTATTATCGTTGTCTTCATCGAGCTCGGCAAACATTTTCACCGAGTTGTCTGAATTTCCGAAGGGTTCCCTTTCCTCGAGCAAACATACCTGTCCTGCAAACTGATCGTTGAATTTGCCAAGCATTGTATCACGCTGAACAATGCCGATCACCGGTTTCGCATGCGGAATCCCGGCTGCCTCTGCGAGATCGGGCACTACGAGCGGCGAGAAAGGATGCTGCGCCGACATGGCATCATCAATAACATCCCTCGCGAAAGTTTCACGAAGCGCAGGAGGAAGCAGCACCGACGGATCTTTAACGATTGTTCTTAATACCCATTCGTCGCCGTTTTTCGCAGCGAGCCTGAGCGAAATGGTCTGATGCCCGCCGCCAAGCCGCAACGGTGTAAGGCCACCCGCCACTTCGGAAATTTTTATGTGAGGCAGCTTTGTGTCAGCGGACCATTCCTTCCGATAATTTTCTCCGAAGAAAGTGCGGTGCAGGCCGCTCACCTTGTTGTATTTCGGTCGAACCTTTATGGTTGAGCTGTCCTGTGCAGAGGTAGAGATAGCAATTGTAGCTATCAGACCGGTTAGCAGTTTTTGCCTGAGCATTTAGAAATGATTACGTTCAAAATTATAACATCAGGCGCATCTTGATGTCTGCCCGCGCGTAAACTGCTGCACCCGTCATCGGAATCTCAACGAAGCCGAGCTTTTTATACATCTCAATCGCCACTTCTGATCCTTTGCGGTTCGAATACAGTTCAATGGTAGACGCGCCTATCTGGCTGGCCTTTTCGATGATTGCCTCACCAAGCATCCTGCCAATATTTTTACCACGAACGAATTTGGCAACTGTCATTTTGCACATTTCAACGAGGTCTGCGTTTATTCTTCTTAACGCACAAGTGCCTACAGGTTCGCCATTGAGAAGCGCGATAATAATTGCGCCGCCGTTATCAAGAAGGTACTTTTGAGGATCTGTCAGTACGGCCCTGTCTTCTTCCTCAACTACAAAAATTTCCGATATCCATGCAAGGTTAAGATCATGCCACGCTTTCGCATATTCAGGCTTGTAGTCAACAATTTCTATTTTGTCTGGCATGCGTAAAAATACTACTTCCTCACTGCGTCGCCCACAATCCCCGAAACCTTTATCGTGATAGTATTTACTTTGCCTGACGGCTCTTTTTTGAACGTAAGCCTCGCGTTCAGTTCATTGATCAGGTATTCCGTTTCCGAAAGCGGAAGCAGTTCATAAAGCGCATCGCCTTTCGCCTGGCCATATAAATGGCCATTCTGAGATGTAATCGTCAGTTCAGTATCACGAAAAGTATATACGCCCTTATACTGTTCGAACACTGCAGTATCCACCTTTACTATTTCAATATCCTTCATGCGTGGCGCATTCACTTTAAAGCTGCCCTGTTCAAAATTGCCGTGTGTTACCTTACCCGAAGCATCCGTGACAAATTCAATCTTCGCTGGCACCACTTTCCAGAAATATTTCCCTTTACCCGATGGAAATATCGGAAACTTTGGCTGTCCTGAAAGCTGCGCGTGCAATCCATCACCTTCTTTCGTGATCAGCATCACCGCGCCATTCGAAAAATCGTACCTGCCGGTATATTTTTCAATATCGTCTTCACTGTTCTCCCGTTGCGCGAACGATTCCTGCTTTGCCAGGTCCTTCCACAAATACAATTCTGAGATCCTGTTAGGATCTATTTCTACCTGTGGCGGCGATACGTTCGTGAGTAAAACAACAGTCAGATTTTTATCACGCACCCTCTGAAGCTGCGAAATAAAACCGTGCAGCCCGCCTGAATGTCCTATTGTAGCGGCGCCTCTTAAGTCACCCATTCCCCATCCATAACCATATTGAACACCCGGCGGCTGCGAGCCGTTATTAAGCACAACGGGCGTGAACGCGGCCTTGAGACTTTCGGGTTTAAGAACCTTATTATTAAACAACGCCTCGTTCCACTTGTATAAATCTCCAACGGTAGAATACAATGAACCGGCACCTCCCGCCCAATCCATGTTCCAGTCTAATGCCCGTTTATAACCATCGCCTGATTTTTCATATCCCAGCGCTTCGTGGGCAAGTTTTACCCGTGGCGAATGAACGCCTGTGTGCGTCATGCCCAGCGGGTCAAAAATTTCCTTTTTCAGGTACGCGCCATAGTTATCACCAGTAATCTTTTCAATAATATATCCCAACAGAAAGTATCCTGAATTGTTGTACTGGTACCGCTCACCCGGGTTGAAGTCGTACGGATCGTTCTTGAAATAGTTCAGCAACTGTTCATTTGTTATTGGCTTCACTACGTCATTAAGAAAACTGTCTTTATTCGTAAAACTGTGTATGCCCGATGTATGAGTAAGCAGGTGATGAATCGTCACCTCATTTCCCCGCGGAAAGTCAGGAAAAAATTTAGACAACTTATCATTCACACTGATCTTTCCCGCTTCCTGCAATTTCAGGATGGCCGTTGCAATGAACTGCTTCGTGATAGATCCAATGCGGAATTGCGTTTCGGGAGTAACCTTCACTTTTTTATCGATGTCTGCATATCCATACCCCTTCTCATAAACAATCTTTCCATCTTTGGCCACCAGTACCGCTATACCGGGGTTCGACTTCGCATTCACCTGCGAATAAATTCCATCAACGAGCAAATCCGGAGCCGGCACATCTGATGCTTTCGCTCCTTTTGAAATCAGCAGCTGCGCAGCTTCCTCGCGACCGCTAATCCGGGCCGCATCAATTGCCGTATAACCAGCTTCACCCTTAGCGTTAGGATCCGCACCGGCCCCGAGCATCCTGTTCATTTCATCGAGATCGCCATTACGCGCCGCCCTTATCAGGAGGCCGGCAAGTGCTTTTTTGTCAAGGAAACGAGCCGTAAAAGCCCATCCTCCCGTAATGTCCTGCACTTCGAGCAATATTTCATTCTTACCCTTGTTCAGCGACACCGGGATCACGTCATTGTCAGTAACGACGCCTCTTGCCATCCAGTTTTTGTGAACCAGCTTACCGTTTACCCAAACTTTCAAAGCGTCGTCGCTACCAACACCCAGCAAAGCCTGCTTTGGCGCATCCGATACTATCACTGCAAATGCATATGCGGAAACATAGTCGGGATGTTTGAATATCGAATCGAGATCGATAATGTCGTCGTTCCACGATATCTCCTTCCAGTTCTTAAGGTCACGCACCGATCCTCCCGCAGGAATCGCAAACGACACCTGGATTTTCTGGTCATCCGACCGGTTGAAAAATGTTTCCTGCGACGTATTGTCAGGAGTGGAAGTTCCTGAAACGGTCATTGGACCAGCCACCCACCACTTTCGCAACGCTTTTCCGTCTTGCGTACCAGTGTACGTTTGAGCATGACCGTTATATACAAGAAACGAAAGAGCAAGCGATACGACTGCGTAAATCATGAAGCGCATAGGGAAAAGTGTTTACACTTAAGGTAGCACTTTTCCGGTCAAGAATATCTTAAATAACGCCGGCGCCAAGTTAAAACGGCACGTTGACCTTGAAAACAAAATTCCTTCCCATATTAAACACTCCCTGCCTGCCTGTAACAGCGTTTACATCCGTGTATTTTAGCCGGCTCAGGTGATTTTGATAGGCCACGTCCGCCAGGTTATTTCCCAGGATGAAAACACTGAAAAGTTTTCTTGAACCATGATAAACATTCGTACTTAATCCTGCGTTGAGCAAAAAATACCCAGGCGTAGACGTTTCCGTGTCATAAGAAGTGAACGGATGATTTTGTTTGAAATAGTTCAATCCCTCAACAGTGAACAAAGTATTTCTGAATGTCTTCGCCTTCGGAAAAAGTGAGACCCTTACTTCGCTCGACCAGCGCGCCGAAGGGACGAAAGGAACATTGGTTGTTTCACCCACCGGTTTGGTAAATCTTCCCCGCACATAAGAAAAACTGTTTTCCCAATGGAGCCAGTCGAGAGGATGCGGATGTATATCTATCAGCGCCTCGAAGCCAGGCAGATTGGCGGTATGCTGACTAAATTTATACGCCGGAATAAATTCCCCATCGGCTTCCATCAACGAATCTCCACCAGTGGTATTATTCAACTTGCTGTAGAAGATAAAATTGTTGATGCGATTGTAGAAAGCGCTGACCGAAAAAAGCACATGTTCGCTGCTCACTTCGATATCGAAATCGCCCTGCAAACTTGTTTCAGATTTCAGGTTTCGATCGCCAAGTTCGTAACGGTTCGTTCCTTCATGGGCACCATTCGATGCCAGTTCCGGAATCGCCGGAGCCCTGAAACCACGCGCGATATTCGCTTTCAATATTACATTGTCTGCCGCTGAGAAACTCACACCCAGGCTGCCGGACACATTCGAAAACGACCTCGTGAAATCATCAAATTTCAAAACCGCCTCTTCGATGAATTCTTTTGAATGCAGGTGCCTGTTGTCGTACCTCAACCCGCCGCTGAAAGTAGCTTTGCCGGCTGTTTTCTGGCTATAAACAAACCCGCCGATATCAAAAAGGCTGTATTCCGGTATCAACGTTTCAATTCCTTTATTTGCATTCGACTGGCGCATGCCATTTAACCCAACAGTAGTGATCCATCCGTTGTGATCATGAAACTGGTACGACACGTGATAGTTGACAGTTTTCAGATCAAAATACAGGCTTGTTTCCTGCGAGCCAGGTTCTTCAAACTCCCTGCGACGATTATCCTGGAAAGCGAGATTTACTTTTAGCCTGCCTGTTCCTACTTTGAAACTGTTATCAGAAACAATTTTAGCATGATTGATTTTCTGATACGGATTTGATCCTGCAAAGTTTCCGTTGATGTCTCTTTCACCCTCTACGATTCCGATTTCCTGGTTAAAACTGCTTACGATAAGATGACTGAATCCCCACACGCCGTTATAACCGATATAGCCACCGGCATTGCCACTTTTAAATTGTGAATTACTCACCTTGCCATCATACTTATTCCTGTAATCCGATGCTTTCACATAGTCGCCCCATACGTTCCAGTTGAATCCATTATAGCTGGCCCCCAGGTTTCCGAATAACGAATGCTGCTGATTGTTGGTTTGATAACTGGAAAGAATACTTCCGCTCAGTGTATTGTTTTCCACAGGAGAAGTCGTAATGATGTTGACCACTCCTGCTATCGCATCACTTCCATAGATCAGCGACGCAGGTCCTTTTAAAATTTCGACGCGGCTCACGCTGTTCTCGTCAATTTCAATCCCGTGCTCGTCGCCCCATTGCTGTCCCTCCTGCCTTACTCCGTCATTAATTGTAACAAGCCGATTATATCCCAGACCTCTTATTACCGGCTTTGATACTGCGGGACCGGTTGACAGTTGTGTAACACCCGGCTGCTTGCTCAATGCGTCGATGATATTGGTGGAAGGGGTGGCTAATAATTCTGTTTTGTTCACGCGTGTTACCGGTATTGGCGCCTTACGGATACTCGTGGCGCCTGCGACGCCCGTTACGGTTACGCCTTCATACTCTCTGACGGAACGCTTCAATTGAAAATTCGCCTGGGTCGATTTGGTAACATCAACATGGTCCACGAGCGTTTCGTATCCTGCATATGAAACCTCAATAATTGCATGTCCCGTAGGAATATTATTGAAAGTAAAAACTCCCTCTTTATTTGTAGACGTGCCTACTTTTGTATCGGCAATAATTACAGATGCACCCTGTAATACTTCACCAGTTTGTGCATCGGTTACTCTTCCTGAAAGTTGCGTCCGCACGCGCGCTTGTGAAAACGAACTGTTTGCTGTAAACAGAATAACAGCAAGAATGAATACTTTGTTCATGTAAACTTTTTGAATTTAGAAAAAGGATTCTCAAAAAATTATACATGAGCAGGCGGCCCTCTGTCGGCAGCTACAAAAACTTTGTTGCTTAAAATGAAAGAAGAATAATTCGAATCTGCTTTCGAAACAACACCCGTAGAATGGGTTAGTTCAGAATGCACGGCGAGAATAAATGCAGATGGCGCTACGAGATCGGATTGTTCGCAGTTGAAACCCTGCTTGTGAATGCAAGGGCCGTTCAGGTCAACATCATTACAGGCAACAATATCCTCGTGGTTCGCGAATAATTCGTGCAGAAGAGATTTCGGTGTGATACCTAACATCAGTACCAGCATCAAAGCGAGTGAACAACCGCGGGATATGATACTTCTCTTCTTCAATTTTGTAACGATGTTGCAAATGTATGGATGTTTGGGCAATAAAATCTATCATTGCAAAATGTCGCTCGTAAAAAGAAGTTCCCGTGAGATCACTCCAGAGATTCTCTCGTTAGCAAAGAAGTTGTGGGACTATCACCACATGAACCATCAGCTCGTAAAATCGGACGTAATTCTTGCACTTGGCAGCCACGATCTGCGTGTAGCGACTCGCGCCGCCCAATTATACCTCGATGGGTTGGCGCCTCTCCTCATCTGCTCTGGCGGTTTGGGTAACCTCACATCAGGTATGTGGACCGAATCCGAGGCGGATCAGTTCGCGGCCATCGCCATAAAGATGGGAGTACCGGAACACGCGGTACTTATTGAAAACAAGTCGACAAACACGGGTGAGAATATCCTTTTCACAGAGAAGCTTCTTCGCGAAAAAGGCGTAGATCCTCAATCATTCATTGTGGTGCAAAAACCATATATGGAAAGAAGAAGTTATGCCACCTTTAAAAAGCACTGGCCAGGCAAAAACGTGGTAATCACTTCTCCGCAGTTCACTTTCGAAGATTACTCAAACGATGAAATTCCTATGGACAGGGTCATTGAAATTATGGCCGGCGACCTTCAGCGCATAAAAGAATACCCTGCAAAAGGTTTTCAGATACCCCAGGAAATTCCAGCTGATGTATGGTCGTCTTTTGAACGCCTCGTTGAATTAGGTTTCGACGGACACCTGATTAAATGAGAAAAAAACTGCGATCAGCTTAACCGCTTTCCTCATCGTGTCCTGCAACCTTCACAATCTTAATCTTGCGGTTTGGTCTTCTATCATGCGGGCAAGTGCTCCTTCACGGTGTTCCCATTTCAACCACCCGCCTGCCAAAAGTATGCCCGATCGTATATTTTCATTCGACCCTATCGTAATTATACCACGGTTTTTATTTAGGATGTAGGTAATTTTATTTGTTGACCCCTGCTGCGACAGCTTCCGAGTAACTCCAAAAATCCTTTCGAAAATGATCAAGGCCTCCAACCCAGAACTACTAGTGCATTTTGCCGTGCTCGAATCCGGCAACAATTCCCTGGCAAACCTCACCAACATTTACAGCGAACATCTTCTTACCTGCCTTAGTAAATGGTATGGCTCCGCATTGTACGATGATCCGTCGCTCGCTTACGAAGCAGTTTACCAATCGTTGCGACATTACAGCGAACATCCGAGAAAATATAATCCGGAACACGGAGGTCTGGCACGATTCCTCGAATTAAATGCCGACCGCGCCATGCAGGAAATTTTTGAACGTGAAAAATATTCCGTTCGTTCAGCTTCAATCGATCATCAACTCGCAAGGCTCTTCGACAACGAACGCGATTTTCAATTGGCGAAACTTATTCTCAAAAATGAGAATGATGTTCCTGCATTCGTTGATTTGCTCGACATCGGAAGTTACCGAATAGCTGAACAGCTTTCGGAAATCAAAAGACACACGCAGAGAATTCAGAAAATTCTCGATTCAAACATCACGGCCGAAGTACCGAAAGTTAAAAAGCACAGAGCGAAAACCCGGAACACAGCGATACGTGCATGAGTTTTCATTTCTGTATTGCAAACATTAACAACATTTCAAAGAACTTTTTAGTTGCAGGTTTACCTGTAAAAGAATTTTTAATAATTAGCCACATCTAACACTATCCTCCAATCTTCATTTTCTTTTTTCCAAACTCTCAGGTAGTTTCCTTTTTTGTCTCCCACTGCCACATACCCGTATGCATAACCGAAATCAGCTGACGGAGCGACACCCGTGCCGGCGTTTTTATATTCTACCCGTTCATCATTCTGCGAAACAAATCTTCCTGTTGCCATTTTTTGTGCCGGCCGGTAGTACCGCGCTTTTATTGAACCATATTTCTCATACCCTTTTCCATTGTTGTAATTCGCGATAAAGGTTTCTTCCACCAACCTGATATTGGCGCTACCGGCCTTTTGCTTTTTCGCGGCCTGGCTATTGTATTCGACTTTGCTTTCATCATATTCCGAAGGCGATGGACAACCAATGTCGAGCATCACTTTCCACTCTCCGCTGTTATTCTTTTGCCATATGCTGCTGAAATACCCACGATAATCGGGTTCGGCACTACCCTTTTTCACCCGGAATTGCGAAGGACCCGTTGTGTATCCGAAATTGCCCGACATTGCCACTTCCGCGAATTCGGGGTACCACAACAATTCCGCGCTGTCGGTTTTCCGGCTCCCCCACACTGATTTACCATTTACTATTTCACCTCGTTCAAATACGAGTGCGCTATCATCCAGGAATTTCATGAAAGCTTCTGCTATGCCACCCGATTTAGCATAAGCGGCGAAACTTTTCTCTGCATTAACCATCTCCATAAGCGCACGGTTTTCCTGCCCTATAGCGTCTGATGCTATCGAGGCGATGAAAAGAAATAATATGTATCTCATGCAGTTAATTGATTTGTTGCCTTCGTAATGTCTTTCGACCCTGTAAAATTATTAAAGCCCGAAGTACCCCGTACAGCATTTATCCCGTAAATTCAGAAGAAAAAAACGGCGACCAAACAGACCAAAAGCTAACAAAACGACGAAATATGATGCCTTCCGCCACTCTTGAACGCCCGGCTCCGCTAACCGGCACAACCCCTAAAACGATCCAGCGACTTGCTACCATCGACATTCTCCGGGCGCTCACCATGGTGCTCATGATTTTTGTAAATGATCTCGGCAGTTTAAAAGGAATTCCGCTATGGCTCGAACATGTTGAACGTGGCGTGGATGGTATTGGCCTGGCCGACGTAGTTTTCCCTGCCTTTCTTTTTATCGTTGGCCTGTCGTTGCCTTATGCAATTGACGCGCGGCGTAAAAAGGGCGATAGTGAACCGCAATTGCTCTTGCACGTGATTACACGGACTATCGCGCTCCTCGTTATGGGCGTTTTTCTGGTTAACGGTGAGTCTATCAATGCTGAAGCAACAGGTTTTTCAAGGGGACTTTGGAACACACTCAGTTGTCTCTCATTTATATTAATATGGAATGTTTATCCTAAAACAGCGAAAAAAGGTTTAGTGTTCGCCTCGCGGGCCGCTGGCATTATTATTCTTCTTGTACTGGCCTACGTATACAGGGGCGAGGCAAACGATGGTGAGGCAGGTCGGTTCGCACCCAAATGGTGGGGCATACTTGGTCTTATCGGATGGGCATACCTGGCAAGTGGCCTCATTACCGTTTTCGCTAAAAATAATTTTGTTGCCATTCTTTGTGCCTGGATATTTTTCGCATTGCTTAGCATGGGTTCTAAAGAAGGCATGGTTCCTGGGTTTCTTAGTTTCGTGCCCGATGCAATACGCGGAGGTACACTGGCAGGTTTAACGATGGGCGGGGTACTTACCACTACGATATTCAGGTATTTTAAAGAGCGGAACGAAAATGCGAAAATGACTCTTACACTCCTGGCGTTTGCCGGTTTGCTGATTGTGTTGTCAATTATTACACGTCCTTACTGGAAACTTGCCAAACTCGGCGCAACTCCTGCCTGGTTGTTCCTGTGCAGTGCTTTTACGATTTTAGGGTTCATCGTGATATACTGGATCGCGGATGTTTACAAAAAAGCAAACTGGTTCAATTTCATCAGGCCGGCCGGCACGGCAACCATCCTTTGTTACTTCATTCCATATTTTCTTTATGCATTATTCCGCGCGGTAAACCTCCATTGGCCCGATCCTATTATCACCGGTGCGGTCGGATTGCTCAAATCATTATGTCTCGCGTTGCTTTGCGTATTTATAACAGGATTATTATTCAGGGGTGGCGTGCGTCTGAAGCTTTAAATTTGAGTATGAAGAAAATTATTGCGGCCCTTTCGATCCTGATCTTATTACATTCTCAACATTCATTCGCGCAGTCGCGCATTACTGTAATAAAAGCGGGCAAACTGGTTGACCCCGAAAAAGGTGAAGTGCTGACCAACCAGGTAATTATAATAGATAGCAACATTATTACAGCCGTCGGCCCATCATTGGCTATTCCTAAAAATGCGAAAGTGATAGATCTGAGCAATGCAACGGTCTTGCCGGGTTTAATCGACTGTCATACCCATTTAACAACATCTCCTGGTAGTGATTATTACGCTGATATTTTCCGGAAAACACCAATCGATTTTGCCATGATTGCACCAACTTACGCCCGGAAAACTTTGATGGCAGGCTTCACAACCTGCAGGGATGTTGGGGTTGACGTGCCCGCGTTTATTGATATATCATTGCGGAACGCGATAAATAACGGGGACATCGAAGGTCCGCGGATGCAGTGTGCCACCATGTATATCGGGGCAACGGGTAGTCATGCCGACCTCAATGGCTTTTCGCCATACCTCGAATGGAATGTGCCCGAGAAAATGCTGGGTATTGCAAATGGTATCGATGGAGTAAGAGAGCAGGTTCGGTACAATATAAAATATGGAGCCGACGTGATAAAATTCGGGGCAAGCGCTGGCGTATTATCTGAAGAAGAAAGTGTGGGGGCACCGCAGTATACGCAGGAAGAAATGAATGCGATCGTGGACGAGGCGAAGCTGTGGGGTAAAAAAGCTTGTGCTCATGCTCACGGCGCTGAGGCTATCAAGATGGCTGTTAAGTCTGGCGTAGCATCTGTTGAGCATGGAAGCTTTCTTGATGAAGAAGGAATAAAGTTGATGAAAGAAAAAGGGACATATTTAGTTGCGGATATTTATAATGATGACTATATCGTAAGTGAATATTTGAAATTAGGCTATCCGCAAAAAATTGTTGACAAGGAAAAACTGGTCGGCAGAACGCAGCGTGAAAACTTTCAAAAAGCTGTGCAGGCTGGTGTGAAAGTGGCTTTTGGAACGGATGCAGGCGTGTATCCGCATGGTGATAACGGGAAACAATTCAGGTACATGGTGAAATTCGGGCTGACGCCTATGAAAGCAATACAGGCCGCAACAGTAAATGCTGCTGATTTGTTGGGATGGACAAACAAAGTCGGTTCTGTGAGTAAAAATAAATTCGCGGATATCATCGCTGTGGAGGGCAACCCGGTAGATGATGTGACTATTCTTGAAAAAGTAAAATTTGTGATGAAGGACGGTGTGGTATATAAAAATGAATTAAACAGCAAAACTGCTAAACAATGATCAAAAACCTATTTTTCCCCGCACTCGTGAGTTGTATGTTTATTGGATGTGGCTCCAATGAATCTTCTGCTGACAACCAGGACCAGGTGGCAACCGACTCAGCATATACATGGAACCTTGGCGTGGCATTATGGACGTTTCACAATGTTGATTTTCCAACGTCGTTGAGCATGGCTGATAGTGCGGGATTGAAACTCATTGAACCTAATACATTTCATAGTGCGGGTAAGGACCTAAGAGATACGTTGCTCGGGAAGCTTTCTCCGGAAGGTATTGAGAAGCTGAAATCGTATGTGCAGCAGCACGGCATAACTGTGGGTTCCCTGTATCTCGGCGGTGGAAACACGGTTGATGACTGGAAGAAAGACTTTGAGAAGGCGAAACAATTCGGAGTGAAGTTCGTGACGGCCGAACCTCCGATGAAGATGTGGGATGTGGTCGATAGCCTGGCGGGTGTATATGGGATGAAAGTGGCTATTCATGAGCATTGGAAGGGAACAAGTATTTACTGGCACCCTGATTCTGTGCTGGCGGCGATAAAGGATCATAAAAATTTTGGCGCGTGTGCCGATTTGGGCCACTGGCCGAAGAGTGGAATTAATTCGCTGGATGCGGTTAAGAAATTAGATGGACATATCATCAGCGTGCATTTGAAAGATATTGCGGCGATGAATGATCCGAAGTTAGTGGATGTGCGTGTGGGTACTGGTATTGTGCCAATGCCCGAAATTTTCGCTGAGTTGAAACGACAGAAGTTCGAGGGGAATATTTATATAGAAAGAGACTCTATCGAAAACCCTACAAACGTTCCGTCTGTTATAGCCGCTGTGAAATATTTTAATGAAACCGCGGAATAGATGGGGGTAAAACCGGCAGCTTAGCAGTCCACAACCACAAAAGTCGAAAATTACCGACCTTCACATAAGCATGCCAAAACCCCTGCATACCTGCTTATTCTTCGTATGTATCCTGCTGAGCAGCGAACTGGCTCGCGCGCAAAGCAGGAAAACAGACAGCCTGCTCGCGCTGCTGGCCTCGGCACAGGACACCACAAAAGTGAACATCCTGAACCAGCTCAGCTCATCGTATTGGTATAGCGATCCAGCTAAAACTTTTCAATACGCCAGCCAGGCGGCCCAACTCGCGGAGGAACTGGATTTCAAAAGAGGCCTGGCCGCCGCGTATAACAACACGGGTGTCGGATATTACCAGCAAAACAATTACGACTCGTCAATAGTATGGTATAACAAGGCCATCGAAGTACATAAAGAAACAGGAAATTACAGGGGCGAAGCATATGCACTTAATAACATAGGCCTCATTTACTGGAAGCAAGGGGAGCTACCTACTGCGGTAAAGTTCTATATGCAGGCGCTAAAATTGTGGGAAGACAACAAAAACGAAAGCGAAACTTCTTCTATATACGACAACCTGGGCAACATTTACAACGAACAGGAAGAATATGACCGCGCTATCTCCTATTATAATAAGGCGATAGAAATTCAGGAAAAATATAACCGGTCGGGACACGAAAGAAGCATGACCCTGAGTAACATCGGATCCGCCTACCTGGGTAAAGAAAACACCACTGAAGCATTGAAGTATTTCCTGGAATCGCTCGAATTTCTTGATGAAGACGAGATAGAAAGTCGCGGTGTTTCCCTTTCCAATATCGGCCTCACTTATGTTGACATGAACAATTTTGTGAAGGCGGAACAATACCTGGTAGAAGCAATGAATCTCCAGGAAGGAATTGAAGATTACGACGGAATGGTCCACACGCTCATGGGTCTCTCGAAAACCTATCAGAAAACAGGCAGGCTAAAAGAAAGCCTGAAGTACGCCAACCGCACACTTGAAATCGTACAACAGATAAACGATAAAGCAGTGCTGGCTGAGGCATGGCTTATGTTATCGGATATATCCGCCGAAACCGGCGACTATAAAAAAGCCTATCAATATTTTATCAACCACGCCGCGGCCAGGGATTCGATCAGGAACAAAGAGAATATTTATAAGATCGCTCACCTGCAAGCCGGACTTGAAACAGAAAAGAAACAAGCTGAACTGGAATTGCTGAAAAAGGAAACGGAGCAACAGGCGTTTCGCAGAAATACCATTTTCGTAGGACTCGTTGCACTGTTAATTATTGCGGCCCTGGTAGTAAGCAGGCAACGGCTGAAAATAAAACAGAGCCAGCAGTTGGTACAAATCAACGAGCAGCTTACGCGACAGTCGAGGCAACTCGAAGAGCAAACCGAAAAATTAAGGGAGACCGACAAAGTGAAATCGGCATTCTTCGCGAACATTTCACATGAATTCAGAACACCACTCACCTTAATTTTAAATAGCCTCACCGACAGAATCGAAACAGTTAAAGTGTCAGGCAAAGAAGAGGACCTGCTTCAGTACGAACTTATGCACAGAAATGCGAGGCGGCTGCTCAACCTCATCAATCAACTGCTCGACCTCTCTAAGCTCGATGCTAAAGAAATGAAGCTGAACCCTGAAAACATCGACCTGGTAAAATTGCTTAATGTTATCCATGCCTCATTTTCTTCGCTTGCCAGCTCAAGGGAAGTAACGTTCACGGCTTCTGTACCGACACAGAAGATTATCTGCAGGATAGACGTTGATAAATTCGAGAAAATATCTTACAACCTTCTCTCGAACGCCTTCAAGTTCACTCCGCGAGGCGGTACAATTAATTATAATGCCGAATTGCAGGAAGTACCTGCAGGCAGAAAGATAAAAATTACGGTGACAGACACCGGTGCCGGTATCGCGACGGATCAGCTTGCGCATGTTTTCAACAGGTTTTACCAGGGCAAACAATACTATTCCGACGAGCAGGGCACCGGCATCGGGCTCGCGCTTACAAAAGAACTGGTGGAAATGCAGGGAGGACAGATTTCTGTCGAGTCTTCCGAAGGAAATGGGGCACGGTTTATCATCATACTGCCGCTGAATGATGCCACGGGAGAAGAAGTGTTCAGGGAAAAGAAAATTATAGTGAATGAATTTGTAGCGGACGAGGCGATCAGGAGCACACAGGAAGAAATTATCCAGGATAGTGAAAAGCCCACAGTATTGATTGTGGAGGACAATGAAGACCTGAGACATTATTTGAAGAGGGCGCTCAGCGATCAATATATCGTCCTGGAGAGCGAGGACGGCAGCAAGGGACTTCAGAAAGCAATAAGTACTATACCCGACCTGGTCGTGAGCGACCGGATGATGCCGGGCATGGATGGTATTACCCTTTGCCAAAAATTAAAAACTGACGAACGGACGAGCCATATACCTATTATATTATTAACGGCTATGGCGTCGGATAATGCAAAACTGCAGGGACTCGAAACCGGGGCCGACGATTACCTCACCAAGCCGTTCGATAACCGCGAACTCGTCCTCCGGATCAAAAATTTGATAGAAAACCGCCGTCAAATGCGGGAAAGGTTCAGCAAAGAGATGCTTCTCGGTCCGAAAAAGATTCCAGTTACCTCGATGGACGAGAAATTCCTGGAGAAAGTTATGGAGGCGGTGGAGACAAATATGGGCGACCCCGACTTCAATATGGAAAAATTCGGACAGCAGGTTGCACTTAGCAGGATGCAGCTTCACAGGAAATTGAAGGCACTGACCAACCAATCGCCGGGTGATTTTCTAAGATCCATGCGTTTGAAACGTGCAAAACGACTCCTTGAATCCCGCGCGGGCAACGTTTCGGAGGTCGCTTATGAAGTTGGGTTCAATAATCTCTCCTACTTTTCTAAATGTTACAAAGAAGAATTTGGCATTTTACCGAATGAATCTGCGGCTTTAAAAGAAAATCTTACCTGAATTTTGAGAATGTTACAAAAGTAGCAGTCAATGTTACAGCGTTACGATTTATAACGCGCTGATTTCCAATCATTTTACAAAAAGTTACTGTAGTGTTATTCAGTGTTACCCACGTTCTAACACATGGGGTATTTGCGGCTGTATGTTCGCATTGTCGAAATCAAAAACAAAAAATAAAAAAACAAATTGACATGAAACACACAGCATTATTAATTAAAAAATTCACTTTCGTGCTCCTTACTATTACTCTTGCATTGGTATCATGCAGCAAGAAAGATTCAGATGTATCAGTTCCTTCGGCTCCGTTTGCCGGTAACTACCTGGTAGTTGAAGAAGATGAAACTTATACATTAAAGATTGAAAACACGAGCGGCAACAATTTTCAGATCAGGGAATTTGGTGGTTTTATGAATGTACCGGTTAAGGCTACTGCAAACGGCAATACGTTGAACATTCCTTCACAAACATTTACTAATCCAAGTGGTAAATCGCTGACAATTACGGGTACAGGAACCCTGATCACCAAAGGTTCCAAAGACGACACCATTAAGTTTACTTACAGCGTTTCCGGGTTCGCTAACTACTCGAGCGACTTCGAAGGCGCGAGACAATAAACTTTTCTACGATACTTTTTCATGGACACACGGATACAGATGGGCCCCTCGGGGCCTTTCCTGTTTGGTATGATATTTTTCTTTCTATGAGAAAACAAAATGAAAACCTTCTTTTCTGTCCTAATTATAGCAGTTCTTTCCGCCTGCGCGAACAACTCAGAAAATTCTGAAGTCGCCAACGATACCATGCCGGTGATAACCCCGGATACAGTAGACACGAGCAGGGTCATCACTCCTCCTCCTACTGGTGACAGCAACGTCGTAAAACCCGATTCTACTGTAGAGAGCAGGTAACCTTTAGGCTTTCGTATTTAGCAGCTCGGTCACTTCAACGCCGAGCACTTTGGCGATTTTAAATAGGGTTTCGAGATTCGGCTGTGCGTCGTTTGTACACCACCGCGATACAGCGGCTGGCGTTACCCCCATTTTTTCGGCGAGCCAGAGGTTTGTTTTGTCCCTTTCTATCAGGGCAATTTTGATGCGGTTGAATCTTTTTTTCTGTGAACTCATTTTGTGGTAAGAGTGTTATGATGCGGCAACTAAATGAATATGCTGCACAAAACATGAGTGTCAAATTTATAAAAAAGAAGAATTCACGCATACACAAACCCGTTATGAAATGGCAAACCGGCGAATTTCAGCGAAGCCAGGCATTTAGATTCGAATAGCCTGATCGAATCAGGTTACAAAGCGGTTTGGGATAAAATCCCAATTTTAGAAATCATCCCGAAGAGGGAATATCAATTATTTTATTATTTGGCATTAGTAGATGATTATCAATAGGATGCGCTCTGGCATCCTTTTCGAAATACAGGTAGTATCCTTAAACACCGTATTTATGAAAACAACATCTACACAATCCAATAAGACGCTTCGCAAAAGCCTCTTTATGTTATGTGCAGGTCTGTTGATCTGTATGGTCGCCGTGGCCCAGTCAGGTTCCGGTGGTGGAAAGGGAAGTGGAGGTGGAAAACTCACTTTTAAGGATCCTCAACTCGTAAGCGGACAAGCCGGAAAAGATAACGCGATCTATAAATTTGCGAACATCGGGGAAGAACTCGACGCACGTGTAAAAATCAAAGGACGTTCAGACTCGCGTGTTTACCTCGTAGACATGGATATGAAGACGTCTGGTTTTGACAAGGCCTGGCAGCCGCAGGTTGGTTTCAATGATAACAGGACAAACTCAGCTGCCGAATGGTGGATGGATTTCGAAATAACATTTGTAAAAAGAAACACCACAACCCCACAAACTGTTAATGAATTTGATCTTTCAGCGATTGATATCGATGGTAACGGTGACAAGATTCATGAGTTCGTTGCTTTCTATAACCTGAAATCATACACTGTTGAAATAAATTCGATCCTTTCAATCAGCAACCTTCTCGGAGAATTGGTTGGTGGTTTGCTTGGAGTTGTGGGAAAAAGATTTGATGGACCTACAACCAACTACACGGACATTGATACAAGCGGAACTTCGGTGATGGTTACTACCAACTACCAGGATGTGCAGTCGTTCACTGTGCGTGTAGGTGCGGTTGCATCGGGCGCGAATAGTGCCACCGAGCGTATGTATTCACTCTACTACCAGTCGTTCGCTTATACCCAGCCGTCTTCTGCAACGCTGCCGGTAAAATTAAAATCGTTTGATACGAAGTTGAATGATTCAAAAGTAGCGCTCGACTGGACAACATCGGAAGAAGTAAACTTCAGCCATTTTGTGATAGAGCGTAGCACAAACGGTGCAGATTACAAAGAAATCGCAATGATTTTCAGTGATGCGAAATACACATATGCCTATAACGACGCGGTAAATACAAACGCTTCAGGATTGCTTTACTACCGTCTTAAAATGGTTGACCAGGATGGTTCGTTTAAATATTCGAACGTGAGAATTGTAAAACTGAACACGAAGAACAACCTGGTTTCTATTTCAGCATATCCCAACCCGGTAACTAATGAATTAAGAATAACGATCCCTGCAAACTGGCAGAACAAACAGGTTAGCTATGAGATGATCAGCCTTAACGGTACAATTGTTAAGCGTTATGTTAACCCACATGCGAGCCAAACAGAAACACTGGCGGTTAGCAATCTTCAGTCGGGCAACTATGTGGTACGCCTGAGAGCCGGAGAGGAATCAGCCGTGCAGATGATCGCAAAAAAATAATTTTTTCAGGGTCTATTACAGGAGCAGGCGCGAGCCTGCTTTTTTATTATTAAGTAAGACGCGGTTCTGAAAAAACTCCCCGCTTGCGCGGGGAGTGAAAATAAAAACCAGGGATCACACATGAGCGGTTACCCGATAGTAATCTTGTGAGAGACATGCTCCCTGTCGGTAAGCAGTGGCAGGCTCACTTCGAGTACACCGTCTACATACCTGGCTGTGATCTTCGACGCGTCAATGGAATCATTAAGAGTAATTGTTCTTGAAAACCCTCCACGCGAATATTCTCTCAACACCCAGTCGGGTCGCGGGAAATCTTGTGGTGGCTGATAGGAAACAGTCAACTGGTTTCCTTTTACATCAAGACTAAAGTGCTCTTTAATGCGTCCCGGAGCGAACACGAGCATTTCGAAACTGTGATCGGTCCTGTAAATGTTAACTGATGCTCTCTGCATCGAACGAGCATACAGGTGCCTGGCCTTGTTGCCGTAGTCGCCTTTTGCGGCGCACGCATGTTGATAGTACATGGCATTGTTTTTTAGAATGAAAAATCTGGATTCATGGCCTTTTGCGGCCGTTTCGTAATTTGAACAAATTATAATCCAATTTGAAATCATGACAATTCAGCAGGAAGACAATAAACAGCGGGGATCTTTTTTTATTGAAGAGAATGGAAAACGTGTTGCAGAGCTTGCGTACACGTGGCGCAGCAACTCAGTGATAAGCCTCGATCATACGGAAGTGGATGAGAGCCTCGAAGGAAAAGGAGTTGGTTCCGCGCTTGTGGAGTATGCAGCCTCGTTTGCGAGAGAAACAGGGATTAAGTTTATTGTCTATTGCCCCTTTGCAAAGATTTATTTTGCAAGGCATAAGAATTTGAGCGATGTGCTTGCGCCAACGCAGGATTAGATAAAGCCTTCGATGATCGCAACGTGATGGTCATCGTGCTCCGCCACAAAATATAAATAATCCACCAGCCGCATAGGAGTTTTCAATCGCGGATGAAGCGAGGTGCGCAGCAACATCTTCTCGTCACAAATAACTATCGCCTCAAGGATCTTTTCCCTCTCTTTGATGAAGGAATCCAATAAATCTTTTGTAGGTGTTGCGTTGTGATTTGCTTCTGTTGTCCTTCTGTTCGTAATATCCGCCGGCGTCATTTCTTCCTTGCTATACTTGTAGTCCAGCCAACGCTTCCACCAAAGCTCTTCGAGATCAACTAAATGACCCAGGTGTTCTTTAGCAGACCAACCGGAACCAGATTTTACCAGCTTTGATTCATCGGCGTTGTCAAACAGCTGTCGCAAACGCGGAATTGTACCCTGCAAGCGACTATAAATGATTGGAAACAATCCCACATCAAAATTAAAATTCCAGCGGCGATCAACCCATTTAGTTTGCTGTACCATTGTTCAGTTGCATTTTCTTTTTGAATTTATAGGGAGTACACTTAACAATTTTACGGAACTGTTCCATAAAATTCGTCTTGTTATTAAAACCCGATTCGTAGCCGATGCTGTCCACACTCAGGTCGCTTTCAATTAATCTGCGACACGCATAACCCACCCTCATCTCATTTACAAAGTGTGTAAAATTCTTTTTCGTGCGATTTTTAAAATACCTGCAGAAACCTGAGTAACTCATATTTGCCAGCCTCGCCACATCATTTACTTCAATATTCTCCCTGAAGTTTTTTATAACGTAATCAAATACGCGGTTCAGCCTGTCGCTGTCTTCGCTGTTCTGTCCTGTTATTTCGGGGCTCGACAAAAGATCGTATTCTTCAACATCTGCCAGAACGTTCAACAACTGCAGCAAGCTAACCAATCTGTCCATTCCCTTCAATTCCGTCATTTCATTCATCACCTGGCTAATGACACTTTTACTTTTGCCATTCACCTGTACACCCATGGAAGCCCTCTCGAATAACAACTTTATCTTTTGCATTTCGGGTATTGAAGCGAAATCCTTCCCCAAAAAATCTTCCCTGAAATGAATCACCAGCGAGCCGCCTACAGTTTCTGATTCATCCTTTTTATACAGGTGCGGCAGGTTCGAACCGATGAAACACAGGTCGCCTTCCTCGTAATCGGCCACATGGTTTCCAATAAACCTCTTCCCCCAGCCTTTTAGAATCAACACCACTTCATACTCCGGGTGGTAGTGCCACGGCGTTTCAAAATAAGGCGTATAAAACCTGTCGGCCATGAACGACGATTGTTCGGAAAGCGGTATTTTCTGAATCTGCGGACGCATACAATTTATACCTTAAAGTAAGACTATTTGTGAAGATGAAGTTTAAAAACCTTACTTTTTATAGCTAAAAGTGGTGTATCGGCCTTCCCGGATTATCGAATTTTATCTCACAAAACACGATGTATGCCATATGCCACGATTACTCCCGCGCAGAAAAGCCAGTACGACCGGGACGGTTATCTTATCATAAAAAACTTTTTGAAAGCCGACGAGGTAAAACTATTGTATGGCCTTGCTACCGGCGACGATACGATGAAGGAGCACGCGATAGACCTGAACGATCAGTCGGGAAAGAAAACGCGACTGACGCTTTGGTTCACTCCCGGTGATGATACGTTCGGCCTGCTGACCCGTACGGAGAGAATGGTGAAAAGCGCACAAGCGCTCCTCGGCGAAGGTGAAGTTTGTCATTTTCATTCGAAGCTCATGCAGAAAGAGCCGAAAGTGGGAGGAGCCTGGGAAGTGCACCAGGACTATGGCTACTGGTATAAGAACGGATTTATGTTTCCTGATGCAATGCTAAGCATCATGCTTGCGCTGACAACAGCAAATAAAGAGAACGGGTGTTTGCAGGTGCTGAAGGGTTCGCATAAAATGGGACGCATCGAACACAATTTCGCAGGCGAGCAACAAGGCGCCGACCAACCATTTGTTGATGAAGCAATGAAAATTTTTGAAAGGGTGTATGTGGAACTGGAGCCCGGCGATGCATTGTTCTTCCATTCGAACCTGCTCCATATGTCGGAGGCAAATTTGTCGGAGCGGCCGAGATGGTCATTGATTTCCTGCTACAATCTCAGTTATAATAAGCCTTTCCGCGAGAAAAATACGTCGTGCATTACGCCGGTGAAAGTAGTGCCTGATGATGCGGTTCTTTCTTCTGCAGCAACGAGTCTCGGTTCGGGAACTGATTTCCTGAGCAAAGAGAACGAGATCACGTTGAACGTGAAGTGAGACACCTGCGGTGTGCTACCCTGGCGGCTACTTCTTTTGAACCTTAATTACTTTAAGCGATTTATTCAATCGTACATGCAGGTAATAAATTCCCGTTGAGCTGCCCGCAGGAAACGCATATTTCAACTTCGCATCGCCTTTCCTTACCTTCTCCTTGCGCGTCATCAGTTTGTTACCCGCTGATCCAAACAAAGTAACTTCAACGTCGCTGTTTTCATACGCGAGAATGTCGAGCTCTATCATATTGGCAACAGGATTCGAAATCAACTTAACCGTACTCTCCGGTTTGATGTTTGTATTCAGTGCAACAACAGGACTGAAATATTTTTTTCCATCTGCCACCACAGATATCACGCGGTAATAAATACGGTCCACACTTAATTTCGATACATTATCATTGGCGTGATAGATTGCATGTCCGTCGTCGCTACCTTTCACAACAGCCACATTCATAAAATTCGAGCCGTCTATACTTCTTTCAAGAAGGAAATTATTTATTTTCTGGTCGCACAACGTAAACCAGTCGAGCGAAGCCTCACCACCATTTATTTTTCCTTTCAATGTTATATCGCTACATGCAAGCAGGAATGCGCCGCATCGCCAGTCGCGCTCTGTAGGGCACGAACTGTTCGAGGTTCTTTGCACCACGGTCCTGGAACCTGGCGTGAGATCACCAGTAATACTACCATTGGTACCCATATATTGTGAAGTTCCTTCGATCGATGAGTTGTTCAGGTCGAAGAAATCATCAAGACCATCACCGTCGGTATCAACGCCGGTCAACACAACGTTATCGTCGGCGGTGTTATTAAAGTTGAGGTCATTTCCTTCAAGAATATCAGGATATCCGTCGGCGTCGGAATCCGTATCCCTGTAATCGGGAATAAGATCGCCGTCGGTATCAACAGGATTAATACCATTTCCACCTACACCTACAAAATTATCGTAAGTATTGTCGAGACCATCGCCATCCGAATCGGATCCGGAAGCGAAAGTATAAGTAGCCGTTGTTTGGGCTTCGATATTATCAGGTATACCATCGTTGTCACTATCAATATCGAGGTAATCCGGAATTCCATCAAGGTCGGTATCGAAATTATCGTTCACACCATCGGAGTCTGTATCAACAAAGCCCGGGAAGTTAGTGTCAAGGAAGTTAGGAATACCGTCATTGTCGCTGTCGGCGCCGGGGTCGAAGTTATCGTTGATACCATCACCATTGTTATCTACATAACCCGGATAATTGGTGTCGAGGTAGTTTCTTATTCCATCTGAATCATGATCGCCGAGCGCCGCGGAAAGGTTTGATTCTACATAATCCGGTATACCGTCTTTATCATTGTCAATATCGGGACACGCGCTGATGTTCACACGTATTATCACAGTATCAATACAACTGCCGTTTGTACCATACGCATATAATGTGCGTGTTGTGGTAACCGGCGTTGCCGGATTATAGAGATTACCGCTGGTAAATGGCATCGCTGAATAAAAGCTATACCCTATATATCGCATCACCGGCAATGTTACCGATGCAGTGGGACACGTGTTAACAAGAATCGTATCGTTCGGAACAAAGCACGAGCCTGCGATCGGGCTAACCAATGGACCCAACGTAAAACATCCTGCCGAAAGAACACCACTTGAATCAGACAGATTCGCATGTGAAGTGCTTCCCACATAATCCATCCTTGCACTGTTGCTCAGCGTGTTGGTACAACCCGAAAGCGAACAGGAAGAAGTAACATACACTTCAAATTCAACATATCCGCTGTCGGTAGCCGAGTTCGTTGCTGTAAGCGCACCACCGGTACTGCTGTTTGCTCCCGTACCCACACGGAATACAACCCGGTTATTTGTGAAATCGAATTCAGCCTGGTCGTCGCCCGATGCATCCGATTTTACAAAACCATTTATCGTCAGTGAACCTGCCTTGTATGTTGACCCGGCAGGAATATTATCTGTTATTATCGCGCCTGTTGCGCCATCGGCGCCAACGTTCTTATAATCGAGCCTGTAAAGCAGCACATCGTTTCCTACAAGAGAGCCACCATTGGCATCGATAGCAGATTTTACAAGTTTCATTGAAGGGTTGAACTGCGATACCGACATGGAAAGAACATGGACGAGATAGTTTTCGTTCGGCGAAGAAAAACGCACAACCGCATTTGTCTGGCTGTTTCCCAATTGCGCGTTCGACGCATTAGGAACAGAAATGATGTCCGCGTCGTAACCAAGTGTATTCTGGTGTGCCGGGTTGCGGGTTGTCACGACGGTTCCTTTATAGCTGATAGTACTGTTCCACATGTCCGCTGCGTTAGACACACCTGTCGCGGTAAGATCATAAAACGGACCTGCACCACCCTGTTGAAAGCTGAACGCGTCGGCACTGTTCCTGTCACCATCGTAAACCACAGCACCAAGTTCGCAGGTAACCGGCCCGGTAGGAGGCGTTAGAAATCCTGAAATGTTAACATCCACATTACCACTTCCCGATCGAACACCGGCATTACCATCATAAACAGTAAGATTCCTGATTTGCTCGGTTGCGTTCGTATATGCCACCACTATTGTCCATCCACCATAAGCGTCGGTGATACCCGCAGGAGAAGTGATATTTCCCACAGTATATGTTCCGTTCGCGCTTGATGTATTGATCAACGCGGTGATATCTGCAAAACATTTAAAACCGGTATGAACATAACCGGGAATCAGCGTATTGTTATGATAGTCTGTTTGAGTAGAAGTAATCGTTGTGTATGAGCCTGCGCCGGGAACTTTTATTTTACATTGTGTTTCCCCGGTGATCCATGCAGTGTTGGAACCACTTGCCCCCTGCCCCGCTCCCCAATACAAACCTGCCCACACTACCTGGGAACAGCTGGGCAAATTTAAATCGGCAGTGGAAGAGTTTACAGTGATACCGTCATTATAACCGAGACTCATATCCATCGACAGGTCGGAGCTATTAGCCTGGTTCTGGTGCATCTCGATAGCGATAACATTATTACCAGCTACAAAGGCGGACGTCGGAATCGTTAACGACACCATCGACTCTACGGCACCAGACGCGACGGTGCCATGGGCAATGGTACCCGTGGGCATATTCGTTCTGTTCACTTCAACTCCATTAATGTAAAGAACAAAACCGTCGTCGTAATTAACGTTGATGATAAATGATGAGTAAAGACCCGGGTTGGGTATGTTTACTGCTTTTCTGAAATATGTAGTAATGTATTTAGAAGCTGCGTTCGGACCATAGCTCACAATGGTCGTTTCGTCACCATCTCCATAACCAAACTGTCCGGCACCCGAACTCCACGATGCATCATTAAATGTCGTTTGGTTCCAGTTTGCGGGACGCGTGTTGTTGTCGAGGTATTTCCAGGTCGATCCATAGTTGAAAATTAATGCGTCAACATCCACGTTGATACCGGGACCATTATTGTTGGATGTAGTACCTGCGGGGGGCGCTTCGGTGGTTATACCATTCGAAGTAATAACGTTGTTTGCAACGAAAACAATGTTTCCGCGAACTGATGGATTTGAATAACGTAACGAGAACGGGCGTATGATTTGCGCCGTAAGGTTATTAAAAGCCAGCAAGGTTAGAACCACCAGGGGTAAAAGTGGTTTCATAGATTTGGATTTAGGGTAATAAACAGTTTAAAATTAATACACAATTACCTGTTTTACAATCTTTTCACCCTTTTGATTTTGGATTTCGCAAAAGTATGTTCCCGGTAAAACGCTAATTTGTTCGCTAACAAGGCCAATCAGTTTATTAAAATTTTTTCTCGTAACAATCTTCCCATCGCGGGACAAAATTCTGAGTGAAACGTTCGATTCCTGGCCCGACGAAATCTTCAATGTAACGTTCCTTTCAGAGGCTGAAATAACATTTAACGCCAATCCATTCGGTTGCTGAATCACAAGTTTTTTTGTTCCAAGCACTTCTTTTCTTCCATCAATATCTTCCTGTATCAGCCTGTAAAAAGTGGCGCCCTGCAACGGATGAGCATCTATGTAACTATAATTATTTTCTGCTTGCGGCGCTTCTTTAGCAGGTACGCTGCCAAGAAAAGAAAAGCTCATACCATCGTCAGACCTTTCGATGTTGAATTGTTTGTTTCGCGATTCTTCTGTGGTGATCCATTTGAGTGATGCGCCCCCGGCAATCTGCTTTACCGTGAATTCAACGAGTTTCACCGGTACGGTTGCTGCTGCAACAACGGTGAAGTTATCAGTTACACAACCGAAATTATCTGTAACCGTATAATTGGTACTGCCAACAGCAACGGGAGTGACATTTATTGAAGATGTTGTGGCGGCAGTGTTCCAGCTATAATTACCGGGCCATGAAGCGTTAAGTGTGACAGGACTGCCAACTGTTGTATTAACAGTGGTAGACTTGTTTACATCTTTGAGAATAGTAAACTTGTCGGCGATGTTGCCGTCTCTGCGGATAAACTTTGCATCGAGCCTGTTGTTATCTACTTCGAAGTACAACATTCCTCCATCGTCCTGTGAAAATGGAAATGCGTTGTGAGGATATCCACTCTGAACACCACCATCCGCGCCTGAGCTTCCCGCTACAACATACACAGTTCCGTGATTAAACTTTCCGCTATTGTATACATAAGGACACGAGTTAGCCGAGTTATCGTACTTCCCGCTCGACTGGCTCGCTGTATGAAGAGCGGCATTGAAGTCTACTTCGCTAAGGTTAGCGCCCGCCGGCGTAGCCTTGAAATACTGATTCAGGAGATACGATCTTTCATAGTCGTGGCTGTGACCATTTAGAATAAGGTCGACCCCGTTACGTTCAAGTATGCGGATAAACCGTTCACGGATATTGATTAATTCTGTTTCAGTATCTGAGTCGTGACTGCCCTTTGTATAAGGTGGATGATGCCAGAAGGCGACGGTCCATTTTTTCGTGTTTGCTGCGAGGTCAGCCTTCACCCATGTTACCTGCGCACCGGTGGTATCATAAATACGTGTCGTTGAACTTTCCCTGCCATAAGCGTCGAGCGATATGAAATGTATATCCCCGATATCAAATGAATAAAAGGCTTCGTTTCCGGATGACACGCCACCAAGTTGTCCTGCCGTTGGCATTGTGAATACATCATAGTAAGGAACGGCATGATCATTCTGGCGTGTAGAGTTATTCGCATAATCGTGATTACCCGGAGAAGGATACACTTTATGATTTTTGAGAATCGAGCCTCCATAAACACCAAAAAAGTTGCTCGTGTACTCAGCGTCGGTACCAGCATCGTATGCGTTATCACCGAGCAGAAGCCACGCGTCGGGAGCCTCAATACCATTTGATGTAAGGTAGTTCCTGTAATGCAAGAGAGTGAGCGACTGAAATCCACTCTGATCCCTGCCGCAATCGCCAAATGCCGCTATACGAATTTTTCGAGTGGTATTGGCGGGAGGAAGTGTGGTAAAAAACTTTTCATTGTCGGCCGCCCCCATGTTTGAGGAGTTGCCAATACGGTAATAATATTTTGTATCAGCTGAAAGCCCTGTTACATTGACCACATGTTCAGTTACACTAGAGGCATCGGACACAACCGTGGGATATGTTCCGAACGTGGTGCCGAGTTCGACTCTTGAATTTTGAGATGTGCTGGTTCTCCAGCGAATGGTGATGGAATTTTGTCCGCCCATCTGGAGATAAGGCCCGCGTGTGAGTGTTGATGAAAATGCATCGTTACCTACCAGTTGCAGATCGAACGAAACGTCTGTACTGGAAACTGAGGCCTGGTGCATTTCAACCGCAATAGTATTCGTGCCGGCGCTGAACGCCGATGTAGCGACGTTGAAGGTGATTGTCGCGTCTTCTATTGCCGATGGGGCCACTGTATTATAGGATACTGTACCGGTTCCAATATTGTCCCTTCCTACTTCAACACCGTTTACATACACCACGAAGCCGTCGTCTCTTACTACCGAAAAAGTAAAGTTGCTGAATGAAGCGGGATTGGCAATATTGACTGTTGTTCTAAAATACGTTGTAATATATTTGTTGCTGGCGTTTCCACCGTAGCTAACCGTTGTGGTTTCATCACCGTCGCCATAACCAAGTTCTCCGTTTCCTGATGCCCACGAGGCATCATTGAAACCCGATGCCCGCCACGCAGTGCCCTGGTTGGAACCGTTGTCGAGGTATTTCCACGAACTGCCATAAGGTATCAAAGTGATCTGTGAAGTGGCTTCAAAGATGAAGAGAAGGCATAAAACGCCTGATATCAGCAACCCCCGTAAATTCATAAGCATGTTATGTCAAAGGATACATTATTCCTTTATAAATACGCATTAAATTACAATTTATTGTATACTTAGATAGTTATTGACGATATACCATACAGATAATAAATGGTTTAAATGAGTTTAAAGTTTTTAATAGTTTTCTTTCTATGCGTTGGTACAGCAATTTCCGGCATTTCGTTCCGGGAACGGCCGGGCGAGGCTGAGGCGCTATTTCATCAACAGGTGGGCTCGTTTATTGAAAAACTTGAAAAGCTGAATGAGGCGGCAGGCAGGAACGATGCGCAGGAAAATCTGAAGCAGTTGTTTCTTGATACGCGACTTGCGTACAAGCGGTCGTCGGTGATGGTGGATTATTTTTTCCCTATTCAGCGAAAAGTGGTTAATGGTCCGGATTTGAGATATGCTGAAGACGATAACCCGGACGCTATTCATGATCCCCATGGCTTCCAGGTAATAGAGCGGATAGTATATGATGACGAAATAAACTATACTGATCTAAAAAACGAAATTTCGTCACTACTGCAAACGCTCAAAAGCATCGACGGGCAGCCGGGTCTCGACTATAAGTTGCGATCGGATTTGTTATTTGATGCGATGAAGGGCGCTGTGATAAGGATGGTATCGCTGGATGTTACAGGATTTGATTCACCGATTGCGTTGAATTCTCTCGAAGAAAGTGAAGGAGTTCTGGAGGGCATCGCGGAGATTTTAAAAATATACCGGGATGATGCAGGAACTGATCTCGCAAGTAAAGCAAAGCAGAATTTAAAATCGGCAACCAACTTCGATTCGTTTGACCGGCTGCGTTTTATGAAGAACTTCGCCGATCCTTTGTACAGTCATCTTGTTAATATGGTTGTAGCAAAACGTTATGAGTTACCGGTTGAACGTCGTCCGATTAACCAGTTTGCCACGAGTATATTTTCAGATACATTGTTTAATATTCATTTCTTTT
>JAEUVS010000105.1 GCA_016786745.1 Chitinophagaceae bacterium
TGAAATAATAAAAATAAAAGGGAACGAAAATGAAAAATCGCATTATCAGGTTGTGTTTGTTTACGCTGGCGCTAGGGTTCCTGGTAGAATCTGCTGATGCACAGCAGAAGAAACCTTCACGCCCCACGAAGAAAAGAACAACGACAGCAAAGAAAACAACAACAAACAAAACGCAGAATACAACCAATGCGGCTCTGAATACTGCACCAAAAGACACCGTAAAGCCGGTAATCGCCGACCTCAAGATTGAGACACCGCGTCCTTCGCTGAGAAACGACAACGCGATTCAGAGAAATCTCCTGAAAGACAGAACTCCTCTCGACTATGAACACATCCGCGAAGACGACGCTACTTATGTTCAGCGTGTTTGGCGCGAGATAGATGTTCACGAGAAAATGAATATTCCTTTCGTATACAAAGCTGAAAGTGACGATGGAAACCAGAGATTCATTATGATTCTTCTTAATGCAATCAAGAAAGGTGACATCACCGCATTCAGTGCCGCCGGCGGCGACGACAGGTTCACCACTCCGTTAACGTTCAGCCAGATTGCTGAGTTAATGGTGGGTAAACCCAAAACATCGCAGGTGCCCGACTGGGCCAACGACCCCGATGGATCAAAAGGATTAATGAAAGACACTACCATCAATGCTGAATTCAATCCTGATCTTGTTGAAAGATATTGGATAAAAGAAGATGTAGTGTTCGACAAGGAATCCTCGAGAATGTATACACGAATCCTGGGTATCGCTCCGCTTCAGACTATTTTGAATGAAGACGGGTCCTTCAGGGCCGTAACTCCAATCTTCTGGGTTTACTATCCTGACCTGCGCCCGATGCTCGCCAAATTCGATGTGTACAATGGAAGAAATTTCGGCGCAAAAATGAGCTGGGAAGAATTATTCGAAAGCAGAATGTTCGCCAGCAGAATTATCAAATCAACGATCAACAACCCGAACGATTTTTATATCAGCTCTTACATAAAAGATCCTATCCTCGCACTTCTTGAAGGTGAGAATATCAAAGAAAAGATCTTTAACTACGAGCAGGATCTCTGGTCATACTAATTGACTCCCCCAAGAAAAAATTTTGAGAGCGTCGTAATTTTACGACGCTTTTTATTTTCAATTTTATTGAAGTCAAATTTTAATTTGCCTATCCCGAAATGGGAATAATAATTTTCAAAATACAATTGGCGCTATATTGTTTTATGAGACCGATTTACTATTTTTACAACGGTTTTTCATAGGATATTGGATTTTAAAAACGGGGCTGGATTTCTATCCTGGCCCCTTTTTTATTTTTTTAATCTCATTTAATAACATTTAATATCACACTAAGAGTATTTCATTACCACCTATAAAGGTTTTCCACTTTCAAAATAATCGCGGATAATTTTTGCTTTCGACAACCCCACTACTCTTACTAATTCCTGCTCCGGAAGTTCACGAATTCGTTTTACAGATTTAAACTCCTTCAACAAGTTGTCGGCAGTATTTTTACCAATGCCCTTAATGCCCTCCAGCTCATTTTTGAAAGTTCCTTTGCTTCGCTTTTGCCTGTGAAAAGTAATGCCGAAACGATGCACTTCATCGCGAATGCGCCGAATAAGGTTTAAACTTTCACTATTGTAAGGCAGCTTAACCGGCTCTTTATCTCCCGGAAAAAATATTTCCTCTTCATTTTTCGCAAGGCCAACAACGGTCATATGTCCCTGGAGTTGTAATTCTTCCACAGCCTCAAGAGCGGCACCCAGCTGGCCTTTGCCCCCATCGATAATTACAAGCTGCGGCAACGGCGCAGTTTCCTCCTTAAGCCGCTTATAACGTCTAAACACCACTTCCTTCATCGTCGCGAAGTCGTTGATACCCGAAACAGTTTTCACGTTAAATCGCCTGTAATCATTTTTACTGGGTAATCCATTCCTGAAACACACCATTGCCGACACAGGATAGCTGCCCTGGAAGTTTGAGTTGTCGAAACATTCGATATGCACGGGCACATCTGGCAATTGAAGATCGGCCTGCAACTGGTACAGCACTTTCTTTCTCTCCATATCATCCTTCCCTTCGAGCTGAAGAATTTTTTTCTTCCTCAATTCATCAAGGAAATAGTTCACGTTCTTTTCTGAAAGGTCAAGAAGCTTCTTTTTGTCTCCTCCCTTTGGTACCGTGATTACAACACCTTCTTCAGGAAATTCTATCGGGAAAGGAACAACAATTTCATTTGAAATACTGTTGAAAGTTGTACGCAGCTGCGCAACAGCAAACGATAAAATCTCTTCATCGGTTTCGTCGAGGTGGGTTTCAAGTTGCGAAGTATGCGTATGTACAATCGTCCCGTTCTGTACAGTAATAAAATTTACATATGCCAAATCTCCTTCGCGAAGCATAGAAAAAACATCAGCGTTGTTCACGTGGCGGCTCACTACAACAGAACGCGCCTGGTATTGCTCGAGATGGTCAATCTTCTTTTTAAGAATCTCCGCTTTTTCAAAATCGAGATTGGCAGCGTATTCTTTCATCTCCGATTTAAAATGCGTGATCACCGGGCTCAGGTTCCCTTTCATAATATTTTTCACCTGCGCCAGGCTCTTCGCATATTCTTCTTCCGACTGCTTTCCTTCGCAGGGACCTTTACAATTGCCCAGGTGATACTCCAGGCACACTTTGAATTTTCCCCTGCTGATATTTTTTTCAGTAAGATTAAGATTGCAGGTGCGTAACTGGATAGTTGTTTTTATAAAATCCAGCAACTCTCTCACTTTGGCCACAGAAGTAAAAGGACCCAGGTATTCTGATCCGTCATCTATTTTATGTCTCGTAAGAAATATCCGTGGAAACGGTTCATTCTTAAATACCATGTACGGATACGACTTGTCGTCTTTTAAATCAATGTTGAAACGAGGCTGGAACTGCTTGATGAGTGAATTTTCAAGTAAAAAAGCATCCTGTTCCGAATTCACAATAGTAAACTCAACGCGCTTGATGCGTTGAACAAGCTCGTGGGTCTTGTAAGTGGTAAATGTTTTTGTGAAGTAGGAGCTTACTCTTTTGCGGAGATTTTTTGCCTTGCCAACATACAACAATTCATCCCTGGCGTCGTAGTATTTATAGACGCCCGGTTCTAGAGGTATCTTATGTGCAATTTGTTGAAATTCGGATTGTATCATCGTTTACTCCCTGTTGTCCCACACTACTTTTATTTGTTCATCTTTTGATTTTCCCCCTGATGACGTGATCGTCAGAATTTGAAAGTTTCTTTTTGGCTTCCAATGCATCTTCCTGACAAATGCAGTGTCGCCCGATTCAAAATGTTTCTCGATGTAAACGTTTTTCACTTCATCATACACATCTCCTTTCCTGGTGATCACATCAACGCGCTTAACCGGCGACGATTCATCATCCGTCTTATAAAAAAACGTCGCGTTATTGTTGGCTGCGTCAAAAAACGAACTTTCTTTAAACAGCTTTTTGAATGTTTCGTTATAAAGCTCCGGCGCCAGGAATTCGGCCGCAAGCGTATGAAATTCTTCGAGCCTGATAAATCCCGAATCCTTTTTTCCACCCACTGTTGTAAACTTCATGATTCCCACGGGTAATGAATCAACATATTCAACCTCGTTTCTTAAAAAATCATAAACCGGGAAATATGGAGATTCCACTTTTGCAGTTGAATCGGTATCGGGTGCAGTAGCTTGTTCCTGTGAAGCCGGTTCTTTTTGGTCGCCGCAGGCCCATAAAATCAGCACGGTGGCGGCGGCCACCAGGATTGGACGATTCATCTGCAAAATTAAACATAACGGGTCAAAAAAAGCCGCTGTATAAACAACAGCGGCCTCTTGCATCAATCGTTAGATTAATGACAAATCAGCGGATAGTCTTGGTTATCCCTACTTTAATACCATATTCCATTAGGTATTCTTTGATGGGATATTCTTTCTTATAACTGGAAAGCAACTGGTAACGGAACTGGGGGCCCACCTGCCATGTGACACCTCCGCGGTCATACGTAATATATGCCTCGGCGCCTGCATTCACATTCCATTTTCTTACCAATGAAGGTTCTTTCGCGTAATTCTTAAAGTCTGCTGTTATCAGGTAAGTGTTGCTGTTAAGAAGGTAGGTAGGTTGAATAGTGCTCGCCACTTTAAACTGCAGCCTGTCTTCACCGAACACTTTATACTCGAAGCCAACCGGTACGGAAAGCTGGAAATATTGATTTTTGATTTCCTCCGGAGCCGTGCCTGCAAAATTTCTCAGGTCAGAATAACCAACGATAGGATTGATGCCCGTCTGACTGTTCAATGCAATTGTTGTCATTTCGCCCGGCGCCCTGAATGCCCTGATATCATACTTCGAATAGTTAAACTGCAATCCCGCTTTGAATGTAAAACGGTTGTTGAGTTTGAGTAGCCCGTGTGTGCCGAGTTCGAATCCGAGAGCGGGTTTATGATTAACGAGGTTATCAATGTCGCCATCAATATTAACTGCGAGCGGAATGGTGCGTGTGTTTGAAAGGAACTTGGACCTTGTGCCGGTAAGTTTTCTGTAGTTCACAGTAGGAGCGAAGGCGAGCTGCCAGCTGATACGGTTTCTCTTGCCTCCTGAATATTTGTAAGCGGCATTATCAGTGAGCCAGTTAATCCGCATCTTTTCCTGTTCAGGTGTTTGCTCCTCAACTTGTGGAAGCACTTTACCCTTGTATCCTTCTTTCAATGCGTCTGCCGGCACTTTAATAGAAGCATCGTGTACGGGCCAGCTTAATTCGATGTTATATTGTTCGAAGCTGTGCAACGGCTCGAGGCCACTGATCAGCAATGACGCTTTCTGGTTATGATTGATGTCGGCAGTGCCGGGCAGTATCTTCAATGGGATTTCGAACGCGGCAATCATTTGACCATCGTCGCCGATAGTGAAATCGGAAGTAAGTTCTTCGTCGTTATCAGATGTAATAAGGCTCTCCTGCATTAATGGTGAAACGAAAGGATGAAGCTGGGCTGCAGCCTGCGGTTTTTGAGCTTCGGTAGCAGGTTTTTTTGCCTGGGGAGAGGGCGAAGGCGTTACCAGTTCAGTAATTGCAAGATAGGTGATGCCAGACAGTAGCAGAACAAAACCCGACCAATACCACCTTCTTCTTGAATGAAGTGCTTTGTTGATACCCTTCCAAACTCTGTCTGAAGGGTACATTTTGTATAGGTCCGCCTTTTCTTTAATTAACTCCTCAAAGTCGTCAGTATGGTAGAATTTTCTCTCCATCAAATCATTCGTTTGTTCGGTACGATTGTTTCAAGGGACTGGTTCACTCTGTTTTTCACCGGCTATTGACCGCTTGCAGTTAAACCGATCCATTCAGCTTTTATCCTCGATGGGAGAATGATATTCTTTTTGATTAAAATATCTTCAAGCATCTGTTTGGCTCTTGTGTACTGCGACCTGCTTGTGCTCTCCTCCACATCAAGCATTCCGGCGATTTCCTTATGAGAGTAGCCTTCTATCGCGTACAGGTTAAGTACCGTTCTGTAACCCACTGGCAAAAGCCTTATGCACTCTACTATCTGTTTTGCCTGTACGATGGAAGGAACCGACTCTTCCCTCACCTGTATCCCGTTTGCATGGATTATATCCACGCTTTCATTGAACTTCTTGTTCTTCTTCAGGTGATTGATGCATGTGTGCACCATGATCCTCCTGATCCAACCCTCGAATGCGCCTTTGTTCTGGAAGGTGTGCACCTGGGAGAACACCTTGATGAACCCCTCCTGCAACATATCCTCAGCGTCTTCGCGGTTATGGGCGAACCGGTAACATACGGATAACATCTTAGGGCTATACCTCGCGTATAGTTCTCTTTGAGCACCCGCATCGTTCTGTAAACAGCCGGATAAAATGGCTTCTTCGGTCATGAAATCCCCGTTGGTTGCCCTGTAATTTAGACAATTTCCCCCGACAAAAGCTGCACTTAAAACAAAATATTAGTGGATTTTCACCCTATCGTGATGCGTCGGCCGTGAGGCGTGATACTGATTTCGCCTCACGCTTCACGTTCCGATCAACACCTCTCCCGTCATTTCCGGGGGTATCCCGAGACCCATCATCGTAAGGATAGTCGGCGCTATATCGCCGAGCTTCCCGGGCTTTACCTTCCCTTTCCATTCTTTATCAATGATGAAAAGCGGAACCGGGTTGAGGGTATGCGCAGTATTGGGCGTGCCATCCTCGTTGATCATATAGTCGGCATTGCCATGATCGGCAGTAAGAAAAACGGTGTAATTGTGCGCCAGGGCGGCCGTTACAAGGCGTTGTACGCACGCGTCAACAGTTTCAACAGCCTTTATGGCTGCCGCAAAAATGCCCGTATGCCCCACCATATCGGCGTTTGCGTAATTGAGACATATAAAGTCGGCCGACTCGTTTTCTATTTGCGCCACTATTGCATCGGTCACTTCATAGGCGCTCATTTCAGGCTTCAGATCGTATGTGGCCACTTTCGGAGAAGGTATCAATATTCTCTCTTCTCCTTCAAACGGCACCTCGCGGCCGCCGTTGAAGAAAAACGTTACGTGAGGATACTTTTCAGTTTCGGCGATGCGTATCTGCTTCTTCTTATTTTGCTGCATCACTTCGCCGAGCGTGTTGTTTAAATTGTCTGTTTCAAATATCACGTCAACATCCCTGTACGTCTTGTCGTACTCGGTCATCGTCGTATAGTGAAGCGATAATTTTTTCATTCCGAATTCCGGCATATCGGTCTGTGTAAGCACCTGTGTAATTTCGCGGGGCCTGTCGGTTCTGAAATTGAAACACAGTACCGAGTCGCCGTTTTTTATTGTAACCGGTGCCTCGCCACCTTTTGCAATAACAGTCGGCTTGATAAATTCATCAGTGATATTATGCGAATAAGAATTTGATATCGCCCCAACCGCATCTGTTGCATGTTCACCTTTCCCAAGCACCATCGCATCGTAAGCCAGCTTCACTCTTTCCCATCGTTTGTCGCGATCCATCGCGAAGTAACGCCCGCTTATGCTTGCGATTTTCCCCGTTGTTTTACGCATATGTTCTTCGAGGTCGCGCACGAAGTTCAAACCGCTTTTCGGATCCGTGTCCCTCCCATCAGTAAACACATGTACGGCCACATCGGTTACGCCTTCACGTTTGCATGTGTCGAGTATCGCTTTCAGGTGATTGATATGCGAATGAACCCCTCCGTCGCTCACGAGACCTATCAGGTGAAGCGTGCGGCCATTGGATTTTGCTGTACGCAATGCGTTGAGCAAAGTGGTATTGTTGTTGAAGCTTCCATCGCGAATCGCCACATTAATTCGCTGCAATTCCTGGTAAACTATTCTTCCCGCACCGAGATTAAGATGCCCAACTTCGGAATTTCCCATTTGTCCCTCCGGAAGTCCCACAACTTCACCACAGGTAATTAACGTTGTGTTAGGGTATTTTGAGTAGAGTGATGTTACGAATGGCACATTGGCATTTTGGATAGCATCTGCGGATTTTACCTTGCCTAATCCCCAGCCATCCATGATCACGAGCATTGCCTTCTTTGACATAATGACTTACTTATTAACAGTTTTTAACAATGGCAAAGGTAAATGTAATGTATTGTATCAGTTTGGCATGTTTTTCGCAAATTTGTGTATATGATCAATATCCGATCTTTCTCTCGATTGCACCTCTTCCTTCTTTCACTGGGAATACTTTTCTCTTCTTTTGCCGTAACTGATTCTATCGACGAAGTTTTATCTGCACTCAAATCCGGTAATGCCAGTCAGCTCGCAAAATATTTTGACACCCGTGTTGATATATCGCTACCAAACCGCAGCGATAACTTCAGCAGGAACCAGGCAGAGATGATTTTGAAAGATTTTTTCGCAAGCAATGAAGTGAAAAGCTTTGTTGTAAAGCATAAAGGTGAAAATGCGGGTTCGCAATTTTGCATTGGTTTGCTGCAGACAAAAAACGGCAACTTCCGGACAAAGATTTATATGAAGCAGAAAGGCAACCAACAGGTAGTTCAGGAGATCGCATTTCAATCAGAAGACTAGTACATCTTAATATAGATTTCAAAACCCATGCACGGCCATCGCATGGGTTTTTTGTTTGCATTCTCTGCAGATCCCTCATGCTCGCTTCGTTCGGGATGACAGAAAAAAACTTTCTCCGCAGATCCCTCGCTTCGCTCGGGATGACAGAAAAAAACTTTCTCTGCAGATCCCTCGCTTCGCTCGGGATGACAGATAAAAACAATCGTTGTTTTCTTTGTCATCCCGAACCGGGGCGAAGCCCCGCGTGAGGGATCTGCGAAGGATGTTTTTAATCTTTACTTTTGCGCATGCTTACATATGAAAAGCAGGTAGATCAACTCATCCTTAACGCACTGGAAGAAGACATTGGCGACGGCGATCATTCAACCCTTTCATGCATTCCTGCCAATGCAAAAGGCACAGCCGTTTTAAAAATAAAAGAAGACGGTATACTCGCAGGTATCGATGTCGCGAAAAGAGTATTTGAACTCAGAGATCCATCTGCTGTTTTCACTAACGCGATGGTGGATGGACAAATCATTCAAAATGGTGAAATAGCCTTCGAAGTTCAATCTTTCATGCAAACAATATTGAACGTTGAACGTGTTGTGCTCAATATCATGCAACGAATGAGTGGCATTGCCACACTTACGGCAAAGTATGCTGACAAACTTTCCGGCTACAAAACGAAACTGCTCGATACAAGAAAAACAACGCCCAATTTCAGGGTGCTTGAAAAAGAGGCAGTGAGAATAGGAGGCGGATTTAACCACAGGATGGGATTGTATGATATGATCATGCTCAAGGATAATCACATCGATTTTGCCGGCGGAATTAAGAATGCAATTGAAATGGCGCATGCCTATGTTCAACAAAATCAACTGGGATTGAAAATTGAAATAGAAACAAGAAATATCGAGGAGGTACAGATAGTGATGCAAACCGGAAAAGTGGACCGCATTATGCTCGATAATTTTGATATCTCTTCTCTTCGCGAAGCCTTGAGAATGATCCAGGGAAGATTCGAAACCGAAGCAAGCGGCGGTATCAACCTCGATAATATCAGGCATTTCGCAGATACAGGTGTGGATTTTATTAGCGCAGGCGCATTAATTCACCAGGCGAGGAGTTTAGATTTGAGTTTGAAAGCGAGGGCGTGAGTCGTGAGGCGTGAATCGTGAAGTAAAAAGAGAGTAATAACATGTCAAAAAAGAGAAACAACCAAAGCGGCATCGTTTATTCAACCAACCCGGATTTTAAACCCGAACAGGAAGAAGCCTCCGACGCGCAAACTCTGGAACCCGCCCAGCAAAATCTCAGGCTCCGCCTCGACACTAAGCACAGGAGCGGCAAAGCTGTTACGCTCGTTGAATATTTCGTCGGAACAGACGATGACCTAGAAAAACTCGGTAAGCAGTTAAAAACATTCTGTGGTACCGGCGGTAGCGTGAAAGATGGACAAATTATTATCCAGGGCGACCAGAGAGAAAAAATTTTTCAGTGGTTGTTGAAGAATGGTTATAAGCGAACAAAAAAGTAACTCACCAAAGATCCCTCGCTTCGCTCGGGATGACAAACGCTTCACGCCTCACGCTTCACGAATCTCACTGCCCCTGCGCCAAACTATATCCTTTCTTATCTCCCCACATATTCAACAATTCAAGGCTCGGAATCTTGAAGTCGCCACTGAGACTCACATACAGCCCGATAATATCCTGCTGGTTTAATCCTTCTCCGTCGAGGCTTTCAAAACGTGCGTTATACTGGTTCACAAGGTTGGTATAGCGGCTCCCGGTTGGCCATACCTGCGTACCACGGTTACTGATGTTAATCAACTTGAATTTTACACCCGCGTGCCTTTGACATTTCTTCGCGATTTCTTCCGGTTGCACATTGCTTTCGATAAACATATCTACTCCCACAATTTTTTCATTCTCTCCTTCAACACTTTCCATCATCGCATTTTTTTCGAGATTGAAAACGGTGCACGCCGAAGGAACATCAACGAGATCAGGTTTGGGATTGTGAGAAGGTTTCTTTCCGAAATTGGCGATGATAGCGTCCGCGAATTGGGTGGTATTCACAGATGGTTTCGATTTATCGCCAAAGTCGCCCGTGTGCACGCCGCTTTCAAGCGTGTACAACAATGCATTTTCAATCATCACAGCGCTTTGCAACAGCCCGAGATGCCTCAGCATGCCGAAGCCGCTTAACAAAAGGGCCGTTGGGTTTGCGATATTTTTTCCTGCGATATCAGGCGCCGTTCCATGCACCGCTTCAAAAATTGAAATGTGATCGCCGATGTTTGCAGAAGGCGCGAAACCTAACCCGCCTACAAGTCCTGCACAAAGATCGCTTACGATGTCGCCCTGGAGGTTGGTGAGTACCACGACATCAAAACTGTCAGGACGCGTAACAAGTTTCATACACAGGTCATCAACAATTACATCATCGGCTTGTAACTCGGGGTAGTTTTTGGCTACTTCATAAAAACATTCAAGGAAAAGTCCGTCGGTAATTTTCATAATGTTCGCCTTGTGGCCGCATGTAATCCGCCGTGCATTTTTCTGCTTCGCCATTTCGAAAGCGTACCTGATTACCTGCAGGGAACCGGGTCGTGTGATGAACCGGCGGCTGAGCGCAACGTCGTGGGTGAGCATATGTTCAATGCCCCCGTAAGTGTCTTCGATGTTTTCTCTTACAACCGTAATGTCAATCGGGATTCCTGCCTTGCTGAATACCGTATCTACGCCGTGCAGCGTCTGAAACGTTCTTTTGTTGGCGTAGGTGTTCCAGGTTTTACGCGCGGTTACGTTTATACTTTTAACGCCTTTCCCTTTTGGCGTTTCCATGGGTCCTTTGAAGAGCACACCGAGCTTTTCTATCGTTTGCAGGGCCTCAGGCGTCATGCCATTGTTGAAACCCTTGTCGAAAACCCACTTGCCCATGTCCACAAACTCATATTCCAGGGGGGTGTCGGCTGCTTTGAAGATTTTCAAAACCGCATCCATTATTTCCGGTCCGATACCATCGCCTTTCGCTACTGCTATTTTCATGATTTGTCTATGTTTTGGAATTAATCTTACATAAAAGGGCGGGTCGCAAAATTAGCAAGCTCCAGCTATTTTTATTTACTTTTACCAGACAAACTCACTGAATGATATCAAAAATTTCAGAAGGCATTGAGGTATCTGTGGAAACTTTTTATCAACCCGACTATTCGAACCCGGTTTCCGGGGAATATATGTTCGCTTACCGGATCACGATCGAGAACCACAATGGCTTTCCTGTAAAACTGCACCGCAGGCATTGGTATATCATTGACAGTAATGGCACAACAAGGGAAGTTGAGGGAGAAGGGGTTGTGGGCGTGCAGCCTGTGCTTCAGCCGTCGGAGAAGTATCAATATGTAAGCGGGTGTAATCTCAGGACTGAGTTTGGGAAAATGCATGGAACCTACACGATGGAGAATCTCAATAATAAAACCTCGTTCGAGGTGAATATTCCGGTCTTCGAGATGATTGTGCCGTTTAAAATGAATTGACGTCGCAGATGTCATCCTGAGCCCACAGGGCGAAGGATGTTCATCTAAAGATTTTGCGCTTCGCTGATCCCTCACACTCGCTTCGCTCGGTTCGGGATGACAACAAAGTTGTCACCTCACTCCATGCATCATCTTCTTCAGGAACGGAGTTAACGCATAAAGTACCACCGCAGCGGCGCCGCAAAGAATCACAAACACCATAAAGAATTCAAACAAAGTCGTAATCTGGAAACCCGCAAAAACCGGGAAATCGATGGGGATTTTGTTTTCACTCAAAAATTTAAGCTGGTCAGCCGTAGGCTGAACGGTTTTATTGAGAACTCCGGCCAGGTCTATGCTTTTTTCGGCGGCCTTCTCATATTTGTCACCGGTTGGCGGAAGAAGAGCTCCAAGTGTTCCGGTTAATGCATAGCCGGCAGCGTTACCCAGAAACCATACGCCCATCAGCAACGAGGCAAATCGTGTCGGTGCCAGCTTCGCCACCAGCGACAATCCAATGGGTGAAAGGCATAATTCGCCCCAGGTATGAAGAAGATAAAGTATAACTAACCATACTACACCCATCTTGCCTGAAGTGCCGAGATCTTTCACAGCGAATGCAATGATCAGGTATCCCAGGGCGATCAAAGCCAGTCCCATTGCCTGTTTTACAGGAGAAATGGGCTCGATGCCTTTCTGACTCAACCTCAGCCAAAGCCATGAAAACGGGAAAGCAAAAATGATCACGAACAAACCGTTGAAGATCTGTACCATACTTGGCGGCATCGGCCACCCGAATATTCTTGTGTCCGTTTGATTATCGGCAATGAACGTAAGTGACGATCCCGCCTGTTCAAACGCCGCCCAGAAAAATATCACAAAAAACGCGACGATATATAATACCAGTATTCTTTGAGTTTCGACTTTGGTCAATGACTGATCCGAAAGGATGAGTCCGGCGAGAGTCAGGCCACTGGCATAGATGATCGCATACACCATGTTCTGGTCTGCTATAAAATGGAAAAAACATGTAAGACCTACTAGTGCTGCGATGGCTATGACTATTGAATTGGTTGAAAATTTCGCCTGGGCTGCTTCTCCCTCATGTACCACATTCGGATCTGGTTTGCCTCCGATTGGTTGGCCCTCAGGAGTTATTACATATTTATTTTTTAGAAAAAGGAAAACAATTACGCCTAGCATCATTGCGACGCCTGCAGCAAGAAATCCCCAGCGGAAAGCCGTAAGGTCGCGGACACCCCCTGGCTCTTTGTCGCCTAACCAGGGACAAATGTATTGACCCAACAACGCGCCAATGTTGATACCCATATAGAAGATGGTGAACGCCGAATCAAGCTTGGTTTTTTGTGCTTTCGGATACAGTTGACCTACCATTGA
Source organism: Chitinophagaceae bacterium (assembly GCA_016786745.1). Taxonomy (GTDB): domain Bacteria; phylum Bacteroidota; class Bacteroidia; order Chitinophagales; family Chitinophagaceae; genus Flavitalea. The sequence goes on from JAEUVS010000105.1 coordinate 12,960, forward strand.
AGAGATGTTCGGCTTAAAAAACCCGTTGCCCAATATTATCGTTCCGAGAGCCACCCACATAATTGTTGTGGCCAGTTGGAGATTTTCTCCAAAAATCGAAGCGCTCGTAAACAGCAGTAGTTGCCCGAGTGCCATCGTCAAGCCACCAAGCTGTATACACATCCTGTTGCCGAGAAATTTGTCGGCAACATAACCGCCCAGCATTGGCGTGAGGTAACAAAGTCCAAGAAAGCCCCCATATATCAGGTTAGAATCCGTTTCACCCATCCGCAGTGAGTTAGCCAGGAACAGAACGAGCAGGGCCCGCATCCCGTAGAAATTGAAACGTTCCCACATTTCTGTGGTGAAAAGTACGTAGAGGCCCTTCGGGTGGCCTTTGGATGGTGTTGTGGCTTGCATCATTAAATTGTGGTTAAGTGGTCAGAGGCTTGAATATTAATTGCGTAAAATAGTAATTAAAATTAAACCGCTTTACCGCACATCTAATTTTATTGGCTAATCCCCGTGGGATTCACGAAATTTGCCCATCTTTAAAAATCCCCGAAAAAACCATGAATCTGTTACTATTAGGCAGTGGAGGAAGGGAACATGCAATTGCCTGGAAACTCGCGAAAAGTCCCCGCTGCAGCAAGCTATTCATCGCGCCCGGAAACGCCGGCACGTCTGAATGCGGCACCAATGTGAATATTAGTCCAACCGATTTCGACGCGATTAAAAAGTTCTGTTCGCAGGAGAATATTGAAATGGTTATCGTGGGACCCGAGGAACCACTGGTGATGGGCATTGTAGACTCCTTTCGGGAAGATTCCAACGTAAATCATATTCCGGTTGTCGGTCCTTCGAAAGATGGCGCGCGACTCGAAGGAAGTAAGGCCTTCGCGAAAAGTTTCATGGTGAGGCACAACATACCTACTGCAGGCTACCGCGAATTCGATAACACCAATTACCAGGAAGGCATTCCTTATCTGCAAAATCATCCTATCCCGATTGTGCTGAAAGCCGACGGACTCGCCGCGGGAAAAGGTGTGGTGATCTGCCACTCGTACGTGGAGGCAATGAGTGAATACGAACTGATGATACAGCAGAGCAAATTCGGTGAGGCCAGTAAGAAAGTAGTTATAGAAGAATTTCTCGACGGCATCGAAATGAGTGTATTCGTACTTACCGATGGTGACAGTCATATCGTGTTGCCCCCGGCAAAAGACTACAAAAGAATAAAAGATGGTGACAAAGGTCCGAATACAGGCGGAATGGGTGCTGTAAGTCCTGTTCCATTTGCAGATGAAGAATTCATGAAGAAAGTGAATGAAAGAATTATCCTGCCAACGGTTAACGGGTTAAAAAAAGATAAGATTGATTACACAGGCGTCATCTTCATCGGCATCATCAAGGTGCGTGAGGATCCGTTTGTGATTGAATATAATTGCCGCCTTGGTGATCCTGAAACAGAAGTGGTGATACCGCGATTGAAAACCGATCTTGTTGAATTATTTCTCGCGACGGCCAACAGAAAACTAAGCACAATAAAACTTGAAGAAGATCTTCGTGTGGCCTGCACCGTTATGGCCGTGAGTGCAGGATATCCCGCTACTTATGAAAAAGGCTTTCCGATCAGCGGGCTCGACTTCAAAGTGCCCGGCACCATGATTTTTCACGCAGGCACAATAGAAAAAGAAGGAGAAGTAGTGACAAACGGCGGGCGGGTATTTTGTGTTACCGCCTTCGGCGAATCGGTAGATGAAGCGGTTTCAAGCGCCGTTGATGTAATGGGCGAGATTGAATTCGACGGCATGTTCTACCGGAAAGACATAGGATGGGAGTTTAGATAGCTAAATTTCCCTTCTTTGGAATAATAAATGGCTTCATTTGTAGTTTATATTGCAAGTCAATGGTTTACTTTGCGATTCGGATTATTTCCGTCAATTTTGCTGCCGTTGAGCCATATTTTAAAATCTGACCTAAGATAAAATGGGATTATTCAATTTTCTAACACAGGAAATAGCGATGGATCTGGGTACGGCAAACACCCTGATCATTCATAATGAGGAGATTGTAGTGAACGAGCCGAGTATTGTAGCGTTAGACAGGAACAATCCCAAAACCGTTCTCGCCGTAGGTAAACGTGCCCTCATGATGCACGAAAAAACCCACGAAAGCATCAGAACGGTCAGGCCCCTCAAAGACGGGGTAATTGCCGACTTTAACGCCGCTGAACTCATGATAAGGGAGATGATCAAAATGATCTATCCCAAAAAGCCCTTGTTCCCCCCAAGCTGGAGGATGATGATCTGCATCCCGAGCAGCATCACGGAGGTAGAAAAGAGAGCCGTGCGCGACAGCGCGGAACAGGCCGGCGCCAAGGAAGTTTATCTTTTACATGAACCTATGGCCGCAGCCCTCGGTATCGGTATCGATGTGGAGGAACCCGTGGGTAACATGATCATAGATATTGGCGGTGGTACAACCGGTATTACCGTAATAGCTCTCGCAGGTATCGTGTGCGACCAGTCGATCCGTATTGCAGGTGACGAGTTTACAGCCGACATAATGGAGGCGCTCAGAAGATATCATAGCCTGCTGATAGGTGAACGTACAGCTGAACAGATAAAAATTAATATCGGAGCAGCTATGAAAGACCTCGAAACCGCACCGGAAGACATGCCTGTAAACGGCCGCGACCTGGTAACCGGTATTCCGAAGCAGATCATGGTGAGCTACCAGGAAGTTGCAGAAGCGCTCGACAAAAGTATTTTCAAGATCGAAGAAGCCATATTGAAAGCTTTGGAAATGACACCTCCCGAGCTCGCGGGCGATATTTACCGGAGAGGCCTTTACCTCACTGGTGGTGGAGCGTTATTGCGTGGGCTCGACAAACGATTAAGCCAGAAGATCAAGCTGCCTGTTCACGTGGCCGACGACCCGCTGAAAAGCGTTGTAAGAGGCACTGGCCTTGCGCTTAAACATTACGACAGGTATCCGTTCGTAATGAGGTAAATAAAAACTCACAACCACAGTGCGTAATATATTTCTCTTCATCAGAAGGTATTTCAACTTTTTGTTCTTCCTGGTGTTGCAGATCATTGCACTTTCTTTTCTTTTCCGCTACAACAAATTTCACGAAGCCGCTTTCATGGGCATCGCCAGTGAACTCACAGGCAGGGTGAGCTCCAAGTACAGCAACGTGGAATACTACTTCCGTCTCAAAAAAATAAACGAATCGCTCGCGCAGCAAAACGAAGAACTGCTCAACCAGCTTAAGAATAATTTCCAGGGCCCCGATTCATTAACCGCGATAGTTGTTGACACATTGAACAAAGACACCGCGGGATTGGCGCGGAGATATTTATGGCGCGGCGCCCGGGTGGTAAACAATTCCGTGAGCCTTCAAAATAATTATATCACGATACATCGCGGCGAACGCCAGGGAGTGAGAAAAGACATGGGCGTAATCAGCCCGCAGGGCATCGTTGGTGTTGTGGTTAATACCAGCGAAAACTTTGCTGTTGTGAGAACAATGCTCAACAGGCAGAGCAGCGTAAGTTCAAAAATCAAAAAGACAGGAGAAATCGGCAAAGTGTTCTGGGATGGAAGAACGCCCGACTATGTAACAATGGAAAATATTCCGAAAAGTGTGAAAGTCGCGATAGGAGATTCGATAGTTACAAGCGGTTATTCGCTTTCTTTTCCGCCAGGCATGATGATCGGCGTGATCACGGAAATAGTAGAAGATAAGACAAGCAACTTCTACTCGGTCAAGCTACACCCTTCGACGAATTTCTACAGTGTTGAATATGTAACGGTAGTAGACAATCTTCAGAAAGATGAACAGAAACGGCTCGAGGAGGCAACGAGAATGACGCAATGAGCAAGTTTGTAAGAAATATCATCCGCTATATCCTGTTCATACTTGTCCAGGTGTTCGTGCTGTTTAAAGTCAGCCCGCTTCACCAGTTCATCGTTCCGTACCTGTATTTCCTCTATATCTTATGGCTGCCTTTTAACACACCGAGAATTACGCTTACCCTGATAGGTTTCCTTTTTGGATTAACGCTCGACTACTTTACCAAAACGCCGGGCCTGCACGCGGCGCCCTGCACACTCATCGCATATATGCGCCCATTCCTTGTAAATATTCTCATCCGGCAGGAGGGTGCGGAACAAAACTATGCGTCGCCTTCCATCACAAGTATGGGTCTTGCGCCATACGCCACATATGTGTTCATTTTAACTTTGATTCACAACGGGTATCTTGTATTTTTGGAATGGATCGATTTCGGATCTTTCTTTTATTTCGTTGGAAAAGTGCTGGCAAGTACAGGAGTAAGTATGCTTCTTATCTTTGTGACAGAAATCCTGTTTTTCAGAAAAGAAAAATTCCGGACGAACACCGCTTAACAATCTAAAGTCCTATGCCCGTTTTTAACCAGTCGAGAAGCACGATTATTCGCCTGATATTTCTTGGCGTCTTCCTTATAATCATCCTACAACTTTTCAACTTGCAGGTGCTTTCGGGTAACTACCGCCAGCTTGCAATGAATAATGCGGTGTTCAAGAAAGTAGTCTATCCTAACCGCGGTATCATCTACGATCGAAAAGGCAAAGCCATCCTCAATAACACCATCATGTACGACCTCGTGGTTACTCCGAACGAGGTGAAGAACATAGATACCGCGGCCCTGTGCACCCTGTTGCAGATCGACACCGCCGAGTTCATCAAAAGAATGGTGGAGGCACGCATAAAAAATGGTCGTTATCGTCCATCGATATATGAGGATCTTCTTCCACCCGATATCTACGCCCGCCTCGATGAAAATATCTGGAAATTTCCCGGCTTCGCCCTCGTGGAGCGCCCGGTCCGTGTGTACCCTTTCGACGCCGCGGCGCATATTATGGGTTATGTTGGCGAAGCAGATTCAAACATCATAAAAAGATCGAAAGGATTTTATATGATGGGTGACTATGTAGGGAGAAGCGGGCTTGAAGCGTATTATGAGGGCGTGCTGATGGGACAGCGGGGTGTGGTCAATTTGCTTAAAGATAACAGGAACCGCCTCGTAGGAAGTTACGAGAATGGCGCATTCGATACGGCGGCCATACCAGGCAGAAGTTTACAAACGTATATTGACATAGAGGTTCAGCAACTCGCGGAAAAGCTGATGGCCGGTAAGGTTGGAGCCGCGGTTGCTATTGATCCAAAAACCGGGGGTATCATTGCCATGGCATCGGGACCAAACTACAATCCCAACGATCTTACAGGTCCCAACAAACAAAAAAACTATGGTCGGCTCGTGCTTGATGTTGCGGGTCCATTGCTCAACAGGGCGTTGCAGGGCAACTATGAACCAGGTTCTACTTTTAAACCGCTGGGAGCCCTTGTTGCGCTCGACGAAGGCGTGATCACTTCATCGTTTGGTTTGGCCTGTAATGGTGCATACTATGGTTGCGCCCGTCCAGTAAAGTGTACACACAAAAACCCGGGACACGCCGCAAACCTGCGAATCGCGATGGCCAACTCATGCAACTCTTACTATTCTCATATTTACCGACTGACTGTTGACAATCCTAAACTTGGTACGCGCAAAGGTTACCAGTTGTGGAAAGAATACCTGAACACCTTTGGCCTCGGTCGAAAAATTGGGGTAGATATACCTGGAGAGGACAAAGGGCTCGTGCCAGACACTTCCGTTTATAACAGGGTGTACCGTAATTCGTGGAACTCCTGTACAAACCTTACACTTGGTATTGGCCAGGATATGATGCAGGCGACACCGCTGCAACTGGCGAATGCAATGTGCATTGTTGCAAACAAAGGATCTTATTACCTGCCTCATTTTGTGAAATCGATAGACAATGAGCAGGCGTCGGACACGTTGTTAAAAAAATTCAGGGTGAAGCAGGAGGTGCTTACTCACATTCCTGATGAGGCTTATGAGGCGGTAATCGGTGGTATGCAGGATGTGGTTGACCACGGAACGGCAAGAGTGGTGCAGATACCGGGAATAAATATTTGCGCAAAAACTGGTACCGCAGAAAAATACCGCATCATCGATAGAAAAAGGATTAAACTGAAAGATAATTCGATGTTCGTATGTTTCGCGCCGAGAGAAGATCCGAAAATAGCGATCGCGGTTGTAGTGGAAAATTCAGGTTTTGGTACAACATGGGCAGCGCCTATCGCTTCGCTGATGATGGAAAAATATCTAAATGACACACTTCGCACTGAAAGATTGAAAGAAGTCGAAAGGATTGCATCTGCGAACCTGATGCCATCCTATCTTATCCGCCTCCAGTTTATTGAAGATTCAACACGAGCATTTAAGTGGTTTGAAATGACAAAAGACAGCAGCTATATAAAAAAATATATCAACCGCGAATACTACGTTCCACCCGTTAAAGATGAACCCGACAGGAAAAGATCGGCATTAAACACAAGACCGACTTTATTCGACGACAGGAAGAATTCGTTAAAACGACCTACCGCATGAGTCATAAAAACCCTGCTATCTCCCGCGGCGTGGATTGGTTAATGATTTGGCTCTATGTGGCTCTTGTAGCAATAGGCATAATGAGTATTTTCTCCGTAACGTATCGCGAAGGAGAAAGTGTAATTGACGGATTTCTCAAACTAAGGTCTGATTACGGCAAGCAAACTTTCTTTTTTATTCTTTCTCTCATCATAGGCTTAACTATCCTGCTAACCGACAGCAAATTTTTTACCGCAACGGCCAATATCTGGTATGCGATGGGAATTTTTCTCCTGTTGCTGGTGTTTCCATTTCACACGGAAGTTAAGGGAACGGAATCCATCATTCGTTTTGGAAGTTTCCAGATTCAACCTGCTGAAATTTGCAAAATATTTGTTGCGCTCGCGCTTGCCAAGTATTTATCGCGGGTAGAAACAGAATTTACAAAACCGCGATCGCAATTAATAGCTGTGGCGATAGTGGTAATACCCGCGTTAATTACGATTGCGCAGAAAGAAACAGGTCTTGCACTTGTATTTTTTGCATTTTTTCTTGTTATGTTTCGCGAAGGGTTGCCCGCTATTTACCTGATCGTCGGATTTTCGTTTGCTGTGCTTGTTGTGGCCACTTTGCTTGTAGAAAAAAACACGCTGGCCATTGTGCTTACGGTTATAGCAGCAATTGCCGTTTATCTTTCAAGAAGGCAAATTAAAAGAAACCGCCAGTTGCTCGTTACTATCGCTGCCATCTGGCTCGTTTGTGTAAGTATTCAGCGTTTTGCCGTTCCATTCATGTTTACACACGTTCTGCAAAAACACCAGGTGGAAAGAATATTTTCATTGATAGGTCGCGAAAATCCTTATGCGGCTATCAATAGTGTTGAAGGAGAAGTGTCGACAACGAAAGACACGGATTACAACGTTCGTCAAAGTAAAATTGCGATCGGTAGTGGTGGCGTTACCGGGCGCGGATTTCTCAAGGGAACACAAACCCGTTTCGACTTTGTTCCTGAACAACGTACCGATTTTATTTTCTGTACGATAGGGGAAGGTTTCGGGTTTATCGGAAGCTTTGTGTTTCTTGCGCTATACCTGTTTCTGCTATTGAGAATAGTTTCCGTCGCCGAACGACAACGAAGCGTGTTCAGCCGCTGTTATGCCTACGGTGTGGCGAGCGTGTTCTTTTTTCACATCGCTATTAATATCTGCATGACGATCGGTCTTGCTCCGGTTATTGGAATACCTTTGCCGTTTATTAGCTACGGAGGTACGTCGCTGCTCACCTTTTCCGTGATGCTCGCAATACTAATCCGCCTCGATGCGGATAGGCAGATGGTGTTGCGGTAACGTGAATCGTGAATCGTCAATCGTGAATCGTCAATCGTGAATCGTTGACTGTCATCCCGAGCCCGTTCGGCTTCGGCCTCAGGGTAAACTCCGCGAGGGATCAGCGGAGAAGGAAAGACCGACGTCATCCCGAACCAGCGCGCAGCGCTGTGTGAGGGATCAGCCGGGAAATTAAAATCGAAAGCTAAGATGAAAATCATTCCGTTAAGCGAAGGCTCTTTTACAGTTGACAAAACAAAAGTTTTTGTTCCATTCGATGAAGAAAAAGACAAACTCAGCGACCGCCCCGCAGGCAGCCTGCTCGTTGAAGTTCAGCCTTTCGTTGTAATCACAGATAATGATATTATCCTCATCGACTCAGGACTGGGATTCAGAAACCAGGATGGAACATTGCAGATTCATCAGAATATGATGGACAACGGAATCAATCCTTCAGAAGTTACTAAGGTATTGATGAGCCATCTTCATAAGGATCATTCAGGAGGCGTAAGCTGCACAGGCGACACCGATGGCACACGCCGCCTTTCGTTTCCATCAGCTAAATACTATATACAAAAGCAGGAGCTTGAATTCGCTCTCAGCGAACATTCATCATCATACGTAAAAAAAGACCTGGATTGCCTCAAAGATTCGTCACATGTGGAACTACTCCAGGGTAACGGAACGATTGACGGTTACATTCAATATGAAATGACATCTGCCCACAGCCGTTACCACCAGGTATTCTGGATCAGGCAAGGAGAGCAAACAGTTTTCTATGGCGGCGACGATGCCCCACAGTATCAACAGATGAAAAGCCGCTACGTTGCAAAATACGATTACAACGGTAAAAAATGCATGCAGCTGCGACATGAGTGGTGGAAGAAGGGCCAGGAAGAAAAGTGGACTTTCTTATTCTATCACGACATTAAGAAGGCGGTTATTGATTTTTCCGCGCCATAACCTTTTCAACTGCTTCGAGTATGTTCGGTGTATCAAGTCCATACTTGGTAAGCAGCTGGGTTGGCGTACCACTTTCTCCAAATGTATCTTTTGTTCCGACCATTTCTATTGGCACCGGAAATTCAGCGGCAGCGGCATGAGCAATTGCGTCGCCGAGACCACCGATGATATTATGTTCCTCAACGGTAACAGCGCATTTAGTTTTCTTCAGCGATGCGATTACAGCCGCGGTATCAAGTGGCTTTATCGTGTGAATGTTGATCACTTCAACTTTTATCCCCTTCTCTTCCAAAACCTTTCCAGCTTCAATCGCCTTCCAGACCATATGTCCGCAGGCAAAAATCGACACATCGGTTCCATCTGAGAATTTTTGTGCCTTGCCAATTTTGAAAGGTTCGGTTGCTGAAGTAAAGATTGGCCAGCTTGGTCTGCCGAAACGCAGGTAAACCGGCCCTTCATGATCTGCTATCGTTATTGTGGCCGCTTTGGTCTGATTATAATCGCAGGGAACAATAACCGTCATACCTGGTAGCATCTTCATCAAACCTATGTCTTCAAGAATCTGGTGTGTGGCGCCGTCTTCCCCGAGAGTTAACCCGGCGTGCGATGCGCAGATTTTTACATTCTTGCCTGAATAGGCGACTGATTGCCTGATCTGGTCGTACACTCTGCCTGTCGAGAAGTTGGCGAATGTAGTAGTGTATGGAATTTTTCCCCCGATAGTAAGACCCGCGGCAATACCAATCATATTAGCTTCCGCAATTCCCACCTGTACAAAACGGTCAGGAAATTCTTTGATGAATTGATTCAACTTTAAAGAGCCCGCAAGGTCGGCTGTCAGCGCGACGATATTCGGATTTTTTCTTGCCACTTCAACAATGCCGTCGCCAAAACCGCTCCGGGTATCTTTCTGTCCTGTAGACTGAATTTCTTTTAACATCCTAATTGAGATCTATTGATTTGCTTTGGAAAAATTTTTCGTCAACCTTAAGTCGTTGTTCCCATTTCCATGCCGTTAAAAGCATGTCTTCGAGAGTATATTTCGGATCCCATCCGAGTTGCGATTTCGCGTAATCGTTGTTCGCGTAGATCGCGACAACATCTCCAGGACGGCGATCGCCTATAACATAGTTAAGTTTTTCGCCGGTTACTTTTTCAAATGCTTTTATTGCTTCAAGAACCGTAACACCATTACCGGTCCCCAGGTTAAAAACTTCGCAGCGCTTGTTTGTTTTGCCTTCCATTAAAAACTGAACAGCAAGCGTATGCGCGTGTGCGATGTCGCATACATGAATAAAATCGCGCATGCATGAACCATCACGTGTTGGATAGTTGTCGCCGAATACGGTAACCTGCGAAAGTTTGCCAATCGCGGTTTGCGTGATAACAGGCACCAGGTTGGCGGGCTTGCCGATCGGCAATTCACCGATATGTGTTGAGGGATGAGCGCCTACGGGGTTAAAGTAGCGAAGTAATACACATTGTGCAGGATTCGCCTTCGAAAACTCGTTTATGATCTGCTCGCCCATCTGCTTGGTGTAGCCGTAAGGCGACTCAGCCGGTTTTGGCGGCGTTAATTCAGTTACCGGTATCACATCGGGGTTGCCATATACTGTGCATGAAGAAGAAAATACGAAGTAAGGAATATGAAACTCCTGGACACATTTCAGCAGGTTGATAAGCGATTGCAGGTTATTCTCAAAATACAGCAGTGGCTGCTCTACGGATTCGCTCACAGACTTGAAAGCCGCGAAATGGATGATCGCCTCTATATCTTCGTTCTCCTGGAAGATTGCGAAGGTGTCATCGAAATTGCAAAGGTCAACTTTGTAATTCTTTACCTTTTTGCCGGTAATTTTTTCAACACCTTCAAGTATGCGGGCAGAGGATCTTGAGTTGTTGTCAACGGAAATTACATCGAAGTCGTTTTCAACAAGGTCTACTATCGTATGTGATCCAATGTACCCGCATCCACCTGTAACCAGAATTTTCTTCATTATGATTTGTTTGGGTTTTGCACTCAACTTTCGTTTACTATTTTCATCAGGTATTCACCGTACCCGCTTTTGAGCAGGGGTTGCGCTATTGATTCAAGCTGGTTTTTTGAAATAAATCCTTTCCGGTAGGCGATCTCTTCTATGCACGCTATTTTGATGCCCTGCCTCTGTTCTATCACCTGCACAAACTGACTCGCCTGCATAAGCGAGTCGAAAGTACCTGTATCGAGCCACGCGGTTCCCCTGTCGAGTATTGATACCTGGAGTTTGCCCCTGCGAAGGTATTCTTTATTTACATCGGTTATTTCATACTCGTTGCGTGCACTGGGCTTCAGACTTTTCGCTATGGAAACCACTTCGTTATCATAAAAATATATCCCGGGAACCACATAATTGCTTTTCGGTTTAAGCGGCTTTTCTTCGATTGATATCGCCCGGTTTTCTTTATCAAATTCTATTACACCATAACGTTCGGGGTCACTTACCTGGTAAGCGTAAACGATCCCGCCATCGGGGTTTGTGTTAGCCGCCAGCTTTTTCCCCAGGCCGCTGCCATAAAATATGTTGTCCCCCAGCACCAACGCCACCTTATCTTTCCCAATAAATTTTTCTCCTATAACAAATGCCTGCGCAAGTCCGTTGGGATCAGCCTGTTCGGCATAAGAAAATTTTACCCCGAGTCGCGATCCGTCGCCAAGCAATTTCCTGAAATGTGGCAGGTCGTGGGGAGTCGAAATGATCAGAATTTCGTTGATGCCGGCAAGCAGGAGAGCGGAGAGAGGATAATAAATCATCGGCTTGTCATAAACCGGTATGATCTGCTTACTGATGGCGTAAGTAATGGGATGTAAACGGGTTCCAGTGCCGCCTGCTAATATGATTCCTTTCATTTATTTGAGGCTGCCAAAGTAGTAAGAAACCCTTAATTAATAAAGTTAGAAAAGAAGTTTTCCTATATAATAGATAAGGGCCGCCAGCAGCGCGCTGACAGGAATTGTAAGGATCCAGGCCCAGAGAAGATTGATGGTAACACCCCATCTCACAGCCGATAATCTTTTTGTTGCTCCCACTCCGATTATCGATCCGGTTATGGTGTGTGTTGTACTCACCGGGATGCCTAAATGTTCCGTAATATATAATGTAGCGGCTCCGGCTGTTTCGGCGCTTACACCTTCGAGCGGGGTAACTTTTGTAATACGTGTTCCCATCGTTTTCACAATTTTCCATCCACCGCTCATCGTGCCGGCCGCGATCGCTGTAAAGCTTGCTATCGGCACCCAGATGTACTCGGCGACAAATTCATTGAATGTAAGATCTATGCCCCGCTGCTTTTCATAGAATATAATAGCCGCGCCGATGATACCCATTACTTTCTGCGCGTCGTTGCCACCGTGCCCGAGACTGAACATCGCCGACGACACAAGCTGCAACCGCCTGAACCAGCTATCGGCGCGATAAGGGTTTGCGCGCCGGCTGATATTGACTATCAGGACCGTTATTATAAATGCGACGACCATACCTATCAACGGCGCGAGAAAAATAAAAGCAAAGGTGGGTAACACTTTCGCGTAGTTAATTACATCCACTCCATTTTCGCGAAGCGCACCTGCGTGCGCAATCGCAGCGCCCATGAAGCCGCCCAATAAGGTGTGAGATGAACTGGAGGGAATACCAAACCACCAGGTGAGCAGGTTCCATGCGATTGCCGCGATCAATCCTGCAAAAATTACTTCGAGCGTAACAAAATTCTCATTCACAGAACGGGCGATGGTGTTCCCGATCTTGAATTCACCGATAATATATTTGGAAACAAAAAAAGCCGCGAAGTTGAAAACAGCGGCCCACAGTACTGCCTGGAACGGGGTTAGGACTTTAGTCGAAACGATGGTGGCTATGGAGTTTGCTGCATCATGAAAACCATTAATAAAATCGAAAATCAGCGCGAGCGCGATAATCACTACCAAAAAAGTCATGACAATTAAGCGTATTTGATGATGATCGATTCGATTACGTTGGCAGCGTCTTCGCACTTGTCGGTAACGATTTCCATCACCTGGTAAATTTCTCTTTTCTTGATTACTTCCTTGGCATCGGGTTCGGTTTCGAACAATCGTTCGATGCTGAGGTCGAAAATGTCGTCGGCCTGGTTCTCAATACTGTTCACTTTTACAAGCGCTTCGGTTATTTTTCGCATGTCGCGCATGTTGCGGAGTTCGTGCACGGCGGTTTTGATCTGTTCGGATCCCTGTTCAATCAGGTCGGCCATCTTCTGGATGCCCTGATCGTTAGGATTTACCCTGTAAAAGTTTATTTTTTTTGCCGTCGCGAAAATGTAATCGCATACATCATCAAGAGAAGTGGCGAGATAGTGGATATCTTCACGATCGAACGGGGTAATAAAATTCCGGCCGAGTTCAGTAAATATTTGATGTGTAAAATCGTCGTTTACATGTTCCAGGTCCTCGATCTGCGAGATCAGTCCCGCTCTTTTATCAAAATCCGGTTCTTTCACCACATCCTTCAACGTCCGTCCCATTTTTGCCATCGTATCCGCTACCTGTTCGAAAAGAGTATAGAAAACCCTGTCTTTTGGCATGAAAATCTTCATGATCGAGTTCAATCCCATCCTCTGCTTTTTAGTTTGGCGCAAAATTATAATTAATAAAAGAGTTAAGGATCAGGGCCGGATTAGTAATGATTTCTTAACATGGCACCGCCACTTTAACTTGCACGCAATCAGAACAAACATGAAGATAGGACTATTGAGCAATAAACTTTTTTTGCTTTTTTGCTGCGCATTTCTTACACAGGTGGTTAGAGCACAGTTTCTTGTAGATATGATAGATACAACCGACACAGGCGAAAAAGGTTTATGGGCCGTTTTCCGGAAGTCAGATCATCTTCAGATCAGCGGGTACTTTCAGCCACAGTTCCAGGTGGCACAGTCAAAAGGCGCAGAAAATTACAGTGGCGGAGATTTTTCCGCGCATTCCGACAATAGATTCATGATCCGCCGCGGACGTATCAGGTTCGACTATGCCCATTTTAATGAGGCGGGTTTGCCGCAGGCCCAGGTGGTATTCCAGTTTGAAGGCTCCGAGAAGGGAGTCGCAATCCGGGATTTCTGGGGAAGATATTATGAAAACAAGCTGCAGCTATTTTCATTCACCGGCGGAATGTTCGCACGCCCTTTCGGATACGAGGTGAACCTCGGTTCAGGCGATCGCGAAAGCCCCGAGCGCGGAAGAATGTCGCAGGTACTTATGCGTGTTGAACGCGACCTCGGCGCAATGATCACCTTTGAACCGCGTAAAAAGTCGAATCCGCTACGTCTTTTCAAAGTTGACATGGGTATTTTTAATGGTCAGGGCCTTATTGCGCCAGAAGAATACGATAACTACAAGGACTTTATCGGAAGGGTTTCGCTCAAACCATACAGTTTATCAAAAACAGTATCATTCAGTGCAGGTGCGTCGTTTTTCCAGGGTGGGTTAATGCAGAATTCAAAGTATCTCTACCAGTTTGAAAAAGGTCCGAAATCCTTTCGGGTTGATTCATCAGCATTAAATATAGGTTCCAGGGCTCCAAGACGTTACCGCGGCTTCGACGCTCAGCTCAAAATTAAAAATCCATGGGGTCAAACGGAATTGCGCGGCGAGTATTGGTGGGGAAAGCAAACGTCATACGCTGCAGAATCAGGAACTCCCGGTTCTTTGCTTAACGAGCCTTATTATGTCAGGGATTTTAATGGCGCTTTTTTCTATCTCCTTCAGAACATTGCCAGCCCAAAGCACATGATTGCATTGAAGTACGACATCTACGATCCTAACAGAAAAATTTCCGGAAGTGAAATCGGGATCCTTCAATCTAATACCCACGCCGCAGATATCAGGTACAACACTTTTGGTGCAGGATATATATTCTTTGCGGACGAACATCTGAAACTTGTTTTCTGGTACGATGTCATTAAAAACGAAAAAACATCGCTGGATGGCTTCACAACCGATGTGAAAGACAACATTTTCACATTCCGGGTTCAGTTCAAATTCTAAAAGACTTTGGTAACAATTCGTTAATGTTGGCGTAACATTGGCATAATAGGCCGCAGATACTTTTGCCCCACAAACAAATTACTTGTCGTGGGATCAAAGCTGTACTTAATATTCGCTTTACTTCTCTCTCCTTTTCTCGTTTCAGCCCAATTAATTCAACTAAATGGTAAGATCTTAAACGCAAAGAATGAACCACTTTCGGGAGCAACGGTAGCAGTAGGAGGAATGGCTCGCGCACTCGCTGCAAACGTGGAAGGCAGATTTACTGTTTCGCTGGAACCTGGAAAAAAATATACAATAACCGTCTCGAGCGTAGGATATACTACAAAATCGCTCGACGATGTCGAAGTAAAACCAAATGAAGAGAATACAATCACTGTAGTACTCGAAGAAAATGCTACACTGTCTGAAGTTGTAGTCCGTACATCTGTAAGAAGGGAAAGCACAAGCGCCCTTCTCAATTTTCAGAAAAACAACACAGCAGTATCGAGCGGTATCGCAGCAGACTTTATACGCAGAACGCCGGACCGCAACACGGGTGAAATTTTGAAAAGAGTAAGCGGCACCAGCATACAGGATAACAAATTCGTGGTGGTGCGCGGGCTTGGCGACCGTTACAACACAGCGTTTCTCAACGGCGCACAGCTTCCCAGCTCCGAACCCGACAGAAAATCGTTTTCATTCGATGTCATCCCTGCAAGTGTGGTAGATAATATTATTATCAATAAAACCGCAACGCCTGATCTTACCGGCGAATTTGCAGGTGGACTTATACAGGTAACCACAAAAGATGTTCCATCTAAAAATTTCCTTTCCATTGGCGCCACCCTCGGATACAATACAATTTCAACGTTCAAAGATTTCAAAAGCAACGAACGTGGTCCGAGTGATTGGACCGGCTTCACTGATGGAAGAAGAGATCTGCCTGCGGGTTTTCCAGCGAATCGCGCGGCATACATAGGCACCAATGAAAATCCCACATCTCTCGCGAAGAAAGTAGAATACAGCCGGCTTTTCAGAAGCGACGGTTATCCCGAAAGACAGGTTACGGCAGCGCCCATTCAAACGTACAATGTTGCATGGGGTGTTGGCAAAAGATTAAAAAATAATGCGTCATTCGGCAGTGTTATTTCCGTGTTGTACAGGAAAAGTGAGAACAGGGCTTCTGTTCAAAGAAATCTTTTCGACGCAGATGCCGTTGCACAACAGAGCTACGTTGACGAACAGAACAGGTATGGTATCAACCTGGGAGCCATGGCGAATTTCTCGTATGTAAAAGGTCGTCACAAAGTTTCTTTCAAAAATCTTTTCAACAGGGGCTACGACGACAACTACTATTCAAGGTCGGGACCAAGTATCGACAGGGGCGGCGGAATGGTGAACCTCTGGTCATCCGTGTTATCATTAAGAACATTTTACACAGGTATTTTTGAAGGATCGCACCAGCTAACAAACAATGGGATCAGGTTTAACTGGAATGCAGGATATTCTTACAATAATAAATCACAACCCGATTTAAGGACCGCCGCTTATTACCAGGGCGAATGGGACGATGATGATAGCAGAAGATTTTTTTCTGACCTGCGCGATCACACCTTTTCGGGTAGTGCGTCTCTTGCAATACCCTTTAACATTGGCAGCGAAAAACAATCGCTCAAACTCGGTGGCTCCGGTTTACTTCGCTTCCGTGATTTCAAATCCAGGATATTCAGGTACGCGGAGGCAAGCGGTGATTTCAACCAGAACTATGCTTTCTTACCCTTCGACAAGATATTCGCAACGTCCAATATTGCTCCAGACGGAT
>JAEUVS010000116.1 GCA_016786745.1 Chitinophagaceae bacterium
GCCTGGAACCCGAGCGCCGCGGATATTTCAAAAGAAGGATAGAATTCGGCCCGCGCCACTTTTACATCCAGCTTTGCCGCTGCGAGGTCGAGTTCGGCCCGCTTGATGTCGGGCCTGTTCGCAAGCAGCTGCGACGGAACACCGGCACTCACCGTGGGCAACATCGTTTCCAGGAAAGTATTCTTTGTCCTCGGAATTTGCTGCGGGTACCGCGCTAACAAAAAGTTTATCCTGTTCTCTGTTTCTTTGATACGCTGGAGAATATCGAATTCAAGGCTCTGCGAATTATAAACCTCCGCCTCGAATTTCTGTACAGCGAGTTCCGTAACGCGAGCGGCTTCTTTCTGCACTTTTACAATTTCCAGCGCATTTTGTTGCAATGCGATATTCTGTTTTACGATTTCCAGTTGATTGTCCAGCGCCAGCAGTTCATAATATGAATCGGCTACTTCTGCAACAAGATTGGTGATCACAAAACTTCTTCCTTCAACTGTAGAAAGATACCGGGTAAGAGCTGCCTTTTTTGCATTGTGCAGTTTGCGCCAGATGTCAACCTCCCAGTTTGCAAACACCGCTCCGGTTATATCTGTAAGCGGATCGGGCACTTCTTTGCCGGGAGTGATTTCCGTTGATGCGTCGCCTGCGCCCTGGCTGGTGTATCGTCCCACTTTTTCAACGCCTGCTCCTATTCTCGCCCCGACCATCGGACTCAAAGGCCCCTGGCGAAACCGGATATCATTTCTTGCGATCTCGATTTCCTGGAGAGTGATGTTCAGTTCCTGGTTTCGTTGGAGCGCGGTATCAATTAAATTGATGAGATTCTGATCTGTAAAAAATTGTCTCCATGATAACGTTGCGGTGCTGACCGTATCGCTCTCTATCTTTAAATATTCATTGGGTACAGACCGGTTTTCACTTCTCTGTATAACCGTTGGTACTTTACAACCGGCAATAGCGGCAACAAGTACAACAAAAAATATTTTAGCCCGAATATGCTGTTTCAACATTGTGATCGATTTCTTCAGTTAATGGGTTTTCTTCTTCGTTTTTCACAAAAATGTGCCTTGCAGACAGGTTGGCGAAAATGTAATAGAGGCCGGGAACAATGATCACTCCGAAAACAGTGCCCATCAACATACCGCCCGCAGCAGCAGAACCAATTGTGCGGTTGCCAATGGCGCCGGGACCGGTTGCAAATACCAATGGTATCAAACCCGCAATAAATGCGAACGACGTCATCAGGATCGGGCGGAACCTCGCTACCGATCCTTTGATAGCCGCCATCAACACCGTATCACCGGCACGATGGCGTTGCACAGCGAACTCCACTATCAGCACCGCGTTCTTACCTAACAATCCAATAAGCATCACCATAGCCACCTGCGCATAAATATTATTCTCCAGTCCCAATACTTTTAATAACAGGAACGCGCCGAATATGCCCGCCGGCAACGAAAGAATAACCGGGAACGGCAAAAGAAAACTTTCATACTGCGCCGCCAGTATGAGGTAAACAAAACCTAAACAAATCAGGAAAATGTAAACTGCTTCATTGCCGCGCGCAACTTCATCTTTCGATATACCAGCCCAGTCGATACCGAAACCACGGGGCAGTTTTGTTTTAGCCACTTCGTTTATGGCGGCTATCGCGGAACCGCTGCTATACCCTGGAGCCGCAGCGCCACTGATCTCTGAAGCGTTGTACATGTTGTGCCTTGTGATTTCGGATAAACCATACACCTTCTCCATTTTCATAAACGCAGAAAAAGGCACCATTTCACCTTTATCGTTTTTCACGTACAGCTTTAACACGTCGTCCGGCAACGCCCTGTACTGTGGCGAGGCCTGTACCATCACCTTATATTGACGGCCAAACCTGATAAAACTCGTTTCGTAATTGCTACCTATCAGCGTGGACAGTGTGCTCATTGCATTTTCTATCGTAACGCCTTTTTGTTGGGCAATGTCGTTGTCTATGTGCAGCATATATTGGGGAAAGCTTGCGCTGTAAAATGTGAATACCGATGAAAGCTCCCTCCGCTTGCTTAGCTCAGCTACAAAATCGCGGCTCACCGTTTCCATTGTTTTGAAATCGCTGTTCCCCGATTTATCAAGTAAACGTAGTTCAAAACCACCTGCGGCCCCATAACCCGGAACTGCCGGCGGTTGGAAAAATTCGATGGTGGCGCCGGTGATATCTTTCGAACGTTCTTCGAGTTCGTTGATCACCTCCTGCACCGAATGCTTGCGGTTCTCCCACCTTTTTAAATTGATAAGACACGTACCGGAGTTGGCGCCGGTTCCCTCTGTAAGAATTTCATAACCGGCGAGTGAGGATACCGACTGAACATCTTCGATGCCCTCGGCTACTTTCTGCAGCTTCTCCGAAATTTCGTTCGTTCTCTCAAGCGACGATCCCGGTGGTGTTTGAATTACTGCGTAGAACATACCCTGGTCTTCACTCGGGATAAATCCCGATGGCACGGTACCATTCAGCCACCACGTACCCGCGCAGAATGCAATAAGCATGGCATAAGTAACAACTCTTCGGTTAACTATTAACGTGAGCAGTTTCTGATACCTGCCCTGCAAATTGGTGAACCAGTTATTGAAACCACCTACGATGATTTCGATAATATTTTTCTTTTTCTTTTTGCCATGATTATTCTTTAGCATAATGGCACACAGTGCAGGAGTTAGCGTTAGAGCCACAAGGCCCGAAAGTATAATCGATGTAGCCATCGTAATGGAAAACTGGCGGTAGAATATTCCAACGGGGCCCGACATAAACGCCACGGGAATAAACACCGCGGCCATTACAAACGTTATGGCGATGATTGCCCCGCTGATTTCGTGCATCGCTTCTTCGGTTGCCTGTAATGGCGAAAGATTATGAGTTTCCATTTTTGCGTGCACCGCCTCAATCACCACTATTGCGTTATCAACTACGATACCGATAGCCAGTACCAACGCAAAAAGGGTAATCATGTTCAGCGTTATACCGAACATCTGCATGAAGACAAACGTACCGATGAGCGACACAGGCACGGCGAGCGCCGGGATCAATGTAGATCGCCAATCGCCCAAAAACAGGAAGACCACGATACCCACAAGAATAAACGCCTCCACCAGCGTATGAATAACTTTGTCGATGGAAGCATCGAGGAACGTGGAAACATCATAACTGATTTCATAATCAAGTCCCTTCGGGAATGAGCTGGACTTTATCTCTTTCAATTTGGCCTTTACATCTTCAATTACCTGGCTGGCGTTGCTGCCATACGATTGTTTTAAAACGATGGCCGCCGATGCACGCCCATTCAGGTTCGAATACAGGTCGTACATCGAGCTGCCGAATTCTATTTCAGCAACATCTTTCAGGCGCAAGAGTTCGCCATTCGCACTTGCCCTAAGTACAATATTCTCGTATCCCTCTTTCGTACTGAACCTTCCCGGGTATTTCAACACATACTCAAAAGCCTGTGACCGTTTGCCGGAACTTTCACCAGTTTTACCCGGCGAGGCTTCAAGACTTTGTTCATCCAGCGCTTTCATCACTTCATCGGCAGAAATTTTATAAGCAAGCATCCGGTCGGGTTTCAGCCAGATACGCATGGCGTATTCCCGGTTGCCGAGGATGTCGGCGAAACCCACGCCATCCACACGCTTCAACTCCGACAATACGTTAATGTCGGCGTAGTTAAAGAGAAACTTTTCATCCATATGGGGGTCGGTGGTAAAAAGATTTACATACATGAGCATGTTCGATTCCTCACGCGTAATTTTCACACCTTCGCGAACCACCAGCGGGGGTAACTTATTTACAACCGATGCCACGCGGTTTTGCACATTCAGTGAAGCCTGGTTGGGATCTGTACCCAGGTTAAATACAACCTGTATCGTTGCTTCTCCATCGTTGCCGGCATCCGAGGCCATGTATTTCATTCCGGGAACGCCGTTAATCGCCCTTTCGAGCGGAATAATTACCGATTTTATCATCAGCTCTCCATTCGCGCCGGGATATTCTGCAACAATATTCACCTTCGGGGGAGAAATAGATGGAAACTGCGTAACGGGTAACTTGAAAATAGCCAGCACACCCATGAAAACAATGATGAGCGAAATCACAATCGCCAGTACCGGCCTGTGTATAATCTTATTAAACATCGAAATTTCTTTTTGTTGAAATTGCTACTCCGCTTTTAAGCGCAGTCGTGCAATTACCTCGCGAGGTGATTTTAATTCCGCCTGGATGCGGTTGTCATCTTTCACTTTCTGCACACCTTCGAGCAGTATCCGGTCGTTTTCGGTGAGTCCGCTTGCCACGATATACAAGTCGGGCATTTCTCCGCTGATCGAAATATTCTTTGACCTTACGACGCCTTTATCGTCGACAATAAAAACATATTTCCTGTCCTGTATTTCGTATGTAGCTTTCTGCGGAATGATTATCGCATCGTGCAACGGTACCGTCATCTGCACTTTACCCGTTTCTCCGTTCCTGAGTAATTTATCCGGATTCGGAAACTTTGCCCGGAAAGCAATGTTGCCCGTTTCACTGTCGAACTCACTTTCAATCGTTTCAACTTTGCCCTCGTATTTGAGCAACTGACCGTTGGCGAGAAGCAGGTTTACTTTCGTGTTGGCACGGTTACCCTGGTTGGTTTGATATTCGAGATATTCCGGTTCGGAAACGTTGAAATAAGCGAACATGTGACTGTTGTCTGACAGGCTGGTAAGCAGTTCACCTTCATCTACCAGGCTTCCTAACTTTCGGGGAATGCGGTCGATCGTTCCGTCGAATGGTGCCCTTATTTCCGTGAATGATAAATGCAGCTTTGCGAGAGCCATCTCAGCGTTGGCCTGGTCGCGTTTTGCTTCGGCCATTGACAGCTCATTTTTTGAAACAACATTCTTGTCTGCAAGCGCCTGCGTGTTTTTTAGTTCGATGCCTGCGATTTTTGCTTCTGCCTCTGCTTTCATCAGTTCGGCCTCGTAAATTTTTGGCATGATGCGGAACAGTAACTGTCCGGCCTTTACAAACTGACCTTCATCAACATATATATCCTGCAGGTAGCCCTTTTCCTGCGTCCTGATTTCAATATTCCTGATGGATCGGATTTGCGACACATACTCTTTTGTATAAGATGTGTCGATTTTTAATGGTTTTGTTACCTCGTATCTTTCGGTTTCCTCGTGTTTTTCTTCAGCTTTGGTGGCGCAGCCGGTAATATATAATGCAAGGGCTATAGCCGGGAGTATTACAATTCTGGTCATTGTAGTAAGTATTAATAGATTGTTTTTGTTTTTTCTTCAAAAAACAAAAAATCAAATCCTTAATACTCTTTGAAAAAGAAAAATTTCGCGGCTGCCGCCAGCATAGAATCCGGGTGAAAAGCTGCCTAAATATCCGCAGTAATCGTTTAGTAAAATTTCGTAGTTAAAAACAGGAAGCCATTTTGCAGGAGTAGTTACTTTCTTCGTAAGATCTTCCTCATCATTTTCATCGGCATCAATAGTTTGCTGTTTTTCGAGGAGCTGCTTCTTTATAACACAATGATGAGCCTTTGTGGGATAGCCGCTTGCAGAAACAGGCTGTTGAACCCCCAGGAACCAGGAGCAAAAAACCAGTATGTATAGAATCGCAGCCCTCATAACAGGTTGCAAAAGTAATATATAGCATTCAAGAGCAAAATGTCAATTGTAAAATTTTGGTGAAATAACATTAAACCCTGAGGCGTTTATACAGGTCTAAGGTCCAATCAAATCCTACAACATGAAAATGAAACTGTTGATACTGTTTTCGGTATCCGCATTGCCTTTTTATTCTTTCCTGTAAAAAAGACTCAGACACCACCAGGGTAAGGATAAACCTTACCGATGCCCCAGCAGAGTACGACGAAGTTAATGTCGATATCCGTGAAGTGAATATTAAAACGGATGGCGACACGTCGGGCTGGGTATCAGTGCCTACCAAAGCCGGTATTTACAACCTTCTGGAATACCAGGATGGTGTAGACACACTTATTGCCGAAGCCCTGCTAACCGGTAATGCGATTAAAGAGATCAGGCTTGTACTTGGAGACGACAATACGATTAAGAAAGATGGAGAATCGTTCCCTTTGACGATCCCGAGCGGAAGCGAATCGGGTCTGAAAATAAAGCTCCAGCAAGCGCTATCCGGCGGAATCGCCGATGTTACCCTTGATTTCGATGCGGCACTGTCCGTCAAATCAGAAGAATCGGGTTATAAGTTACGACCGGTTGTGAAAATTTTGCCCTGGATATACACTTTATAAAATGATAAAACCCTGCCTGGAGACGGGGTTTTTATATTAGCAACCGGTCAAAAGTTTTGGAACCGGTCAACTACCTCCGGGATATTTTTTTCATTATTTTCCGGAACACCGTTTCGAGGTTAGCATCAGGATGGATATCCTCCGCGGAACCCATATCCAGTGTTTCGAGCTCTGATAATATGAATCCCTTAAGCTCTTCCTCGTTTGGTTTGGACGAAAAATAATTCAACAATAACTGCTTCTCTTCGGCAGAGCATTTATTGTCCAGATATTTTCTGAATAGTTGATGTATATAACTAACGTTTTCCAGATTCAATCAACTTTGAGAAATCATTTCTTATCAATTGCCTGTTATTCACCATTACCGAAACAATGATGTGTCATCAATGAATAAAATCAATGTAAGATTATTTGCGCAATCATTCGCAGCATTAGAGAGCATTTGACTTAGAACAAGTACCACGTCAAATTTTTCTTATAAATCACAATATGTATTGGGTCGGGAAATGGTTCACTCTAATAAGATACGAACAAACTTACGGTAACCTCTGTCGGGAAAGAAAATTAAAATAACGCAGCACGGTTAGCAGACTGCCCGGGAAACCTGCTTTTTAATAAACAGGTTAGCTTTTACTATATGATCACTAATGGTTGAAGGCGAAATTCCAAGTTGGCTACTCACTTCCTCGTAGGTTTTACCATCAATTTTACACATTTTAAAAATCATGCGTCGCTTAGGCGGTAATTTTTCGATCATCGTGGTGATGGCAGACTCCCTGTTTGCGGTTGCACCGGGTTCGCTTTCGAGGAGAGGCAGCGTGTTATCATTTAAAAATTTTTTCTTCATCTTCTTATCTCTCGCAATTTTCCGGAAATGATCGTAACACTTATTAACAGCAATGCAGTTGATGTAGGATTGAAAACATTTAGAAGAATCTATGTTGGAACGCTTTTCCCACACCGTAATAAAAACATCCTGCATTATCTCGTCAGCAAAAATTTTTGATTTCACAATTTTCAAAAGCTTGAAATACAGCCGGGCACTGTATTGGCGGTATATTTCTTCAAAAGCATCTTCGAATCCCTGCGCCAGGCGGCTCAACACCGCCCGTTCATCGATAATATTTTCATTAACCATATAGCAGATATTAATGGTTTATAAATTCCATTCGCTGCAGACCTCCATCAACAATATTAGTCGAAACAAAAAGTGAATCAGAAAAAATTGAACTATCGGCAGAAGAACATTACCAGTCGAGAAAAAAACTTCTATTAAATGTAAACGATCAAACCGAATACGTAAAATAATTTTCTGTGAACTCCGCATTTGTCACTCCCGCTAATTAATAGGTTAGTCAGCGAAGGTATCTATAAGCTATACTTAAACCATCCCGTTTTTTAACGGTAAATAAATTGACCTGTGTTAAGCAGTTTAGTTTTTAAAATATTTTTTTCCCAACAGAGGATATGCCGTGAAGTGGCGTATTTAATATGTGATAGCATCAGCCCTTCAACTTCTGATTCATGAACTTGAACAGTTCCTAAAAAGACAAGATGACTCTGTTGAGATCCGGCTGGATAACATTGCTCTTCTTGAAACAAGCGGCTCTAACTCGCTTACTGATAGCATTATCATCTCTCTTGTTAACATAGAAGAGGAGTCGACTAAAAAAAATCATCCGGCACTCAAACGACCCTTTGGAAATACTGCGATTTATGAAAATCCTCCTGTTTTCCTTAACCTCTACATCCTATTAACCTGCAACTACTCAGGCGATAAATATGTTGACGCGCTGAGACGCCTTTCATCCATAATAAAATTTCTTCAACGTAACCCCTCCTTTTCTAATACGTCGTCGCTTACAGGCGGAATGGTGGGCGCTGACCCGGACCTGCCTGATTTGAGGTTTACGATGGAGTTATACACCCTGACGTTTGAACAAATCAACCACTTATGGGGATCACTTGGCGGCAGGCAGATTCCATTTGTGCTATACAAACTCAGGCTGGTTTCAATATCCGATCACGTAACTGTAAGAGAAACACCACTTATCGAAGAAATTGAAACGAGCCTGAATCCAAAATAAAACTTCGGGTTACTGATATGAGCCTGATATATAAAACACTGTTCGAAGTGAAGCTTACCCATGAGTACTATCATACGGCAAGTGATGGTCAAACGATTTTTTCGTTGAACAACCAGCCCGACCGGCTCAGCTTCCTGGAAAGTGAATTTGAGAAGGGGCGGCCATCAATATTGCAGGACCTGGATTTCCGGTTTCCAAAAAGTCTTGAAAAATTTTATTCCGATCAAAATATCAAGCTTCTTCCCTCTTATTCAGGCGTTAAGGTTTTGACGAGGGTAAGGCAAACTACTCTGCCAGACAATTCACTTGTGTTTGAACCTTTCACGTTGCTCCCCGAAAATATATTTATACGCATCGTGAAGAAGAATAGTGCGTTCGCCAGTTACACTCAATCAAAAATAAAAGAGGGCCTTTCCGCGGGCTACTTTTTCTCGAGCGATACCATAACCTCTACGAAAACATTTCCATTTTTAACGAGCGACATTTCTC
>JAEUVS010000141.1 GCA_016786745.1 Chitinophagaceae bacterium
AGGTTAGGTTCGATAGAAGATATCCTGTATCGCTCAATTCCGTCTATTTTATCCAACTCTGTGATAAGTCCGAAAAAGTTTTCATCGTGCTTTTTATTTCCGTCGGGGCCCTTACCAAAATCACCTAGGTTAACACCCGTCAGCACCACTTCCTTAACGCCACTGTCAGCGAGTTGCCGCACATTCTCGATAACATGCGCAATGGTATCGCTGCGGCTTTTTCCCCTGGCCATGGGAATGGTGCAAAAAGAGCAATTGTAATCACAGCCATCCTGCACCTTCAGAAAAGAACGGGTGCGACCTTTGCCGGAATAGGATGATTGAAAGCCGGAAACGTTTTCAATATCGCACGAGCAGATTTTAGCGCTGTCGCCCTTGGATAATTCTTTGAGGTGGGCAACAATATTGAACTTTTCGGCGGCTCCGAGCACTAAATCCACACCCGGAATAGAGGCGATTTCCCCGGGCTTGAGCTGCGCATAGCAGCCCGTTATTACCACGAGGCTGGAGGGCGACTGCCTTTGAATACGCCGCACGAGGTGTCGGCATTCTTTATCTGCATTGTCGGTTACGGAACAGGTATTGATTACGTATACGTCGGCAGCTTCGTCAAATTTCCTTCTCTCAAAACCTTCAACTTCCAGTAACTTGGAAATAGCGGAGGTTTCCGAATAGTTCAACTTGCATCCGAGTGTGTGAAACGCAACTGTTTTCTTACCTTCCATGAAGCGCGAATTTACGACGATTTAACCGCTTTAATTTGTATCAATGAAATTCCTGCTTGCGCCAATCAGGATCATTTACTGCCTGTATGCGTTCATTATATTCCTGGCGCTGATGATTATTGTCGTTCCTCTGGTTTTTTTCTCACTGCCATTTGGTAAAATAACGGGTGGAAACTTTATTTTCCGACTTTGTACCTGGTGGGCCGACATATGGTTTTTTCTTATCGGCATCTATCATAAAAACATTTACGAGGCTCCACACGATACGTCACGACAATATATTTTCGTGGCCAACCACATTTCATACCTAGATGCGCCAATTCTTGTTAAAACAGTAAGGCAACATGTACGTGTGCTGGGGAAAGTGGAGATGTCGCAGATTCCGATATTCGGATTCATTTATAAAAACGCCATCGTTACGGTAGACCGCAGCGACGCGACCAAAAGAGCCAACAGCGTACGGATACTCAGGTCTGTTATAAAGCGTGGCATTTCTATTTTAATGTTTCCCGAAGGTACTTTTAATGAAACAACCAGGCCGCTCAAAGACTTTTATGATGGCGCATTCCGCATAGCCATCGAAACACAAACGCCAATAAAACCCGTTCTCTTCCTGGATGCGTACGACCGCATGCATTACATGAGTATACTATCGCTTACTCCCGGTATTTCCCGCTCGATTTTTCTTGAAGAAATAAAAGTGGAGGGGCTCACGATGAAAGACGTGCAGATGCTGAAGCAGAAGACTTTTAGCATTATGGAAAGTGCGTTGGTGAAGTACAGGGCGTCCTGGATAAAATAACTTTTAAAATAAGCCTGATGCAGGCGAACTTGCAGCAATGTTCGCCGAGATAATCATACCACTCGCTCTTCCCAAAAACTACACATGGTCGGTGCCCGAACAATTTCGTGCGGTGGTAAAGCCCGGCGTAAGGGTAGAGGTAGGTTTGGGAAAGAACAAGAAGTACACCGGCATAATCAAAGATATAGTCGACACACCTCCGCAGGTGTACGAAACAAAAGACATTCTCAATGTATCTGATCCGGCGCCAGTAGTTTTTCCGGAGCAACTCAAATTCTGGGAATGGATCGCTTCTTATTATATGTGCAGTGAAGGTGAAGTGATGGCCGCCGCATTGCCAGCGCATTTCAAACTAAGCAGCGAAACAGTTATCGTTTTCAATGAAGAACATGGCGATGATTTTTCGGATCTCGATAATGATGAATTTGTTGTGGCCGAAGCGTTGCTGCTGAAGAAAGAACTCACTATCTCCGAGGTGCAGGATGTGCTCGACCATCTGAACGTTTATCCCGTTATAAAAAGGCTGATTGAAAAAAAGGTATGTTATGTATGGGAGTCGCTCAAAGAAACCTATTCAGCAAAAAAAGAAACATATATTCTTCTTCATCCGCAATATGGCAGCGAAGATAAACTGGCCGAACTGCTCAACAACTGGCAACGCGCACCAAAGCAGATGGAGGTGCTGCTCGCATACCTCCACCTGTTGAAAACGCAGGGCGAAGTAACGAAGAGTGAACTCATGAAAAAGAGTGGCGCCACGGATGCGCAACTAAAGGGACTTATCGAAAAACAAATCATCACAGCCGAGAAAAGAAAGGTCGACCGCATCCGGTATCTTCCAAAAGCTGTTAATATCGATTTTACGTTGAGCGCCGCCCAGCAAAAATCGTTCGACGATCTGAAATCATCCCTGTCGGAGCACGCGGTATGCCTGTTGCACGGTGTAACCTCGAGCGGAAAAACACAGGTTTACATAAAATTGATAGAAGAGTACCTGAAAAGTGGAAAGCAGGTGTTATATCTTCTTCCGGAAATTGCGCTCACCTCCCAGGTCATCAGGCGGCTCGAAAAACATTTTGGCGGATACATCGGCATCTATCATAGCAAGTTCACGCAAAACGAAAGAATCGAGATCTGGAACAAGGTAAAGACAGGGGAGCTGAAGGTGATCCTCGGAGCCCGTTCCGCGTTGTTCCTTCCTTTCACCGGGCTAGGGTTAATTATCGTCGATGAAGAACACGAAGCTTCCTACAAGCAACAGGATCCCGCACCCCGGTATCATGCCCGTGATGCGGCCATCTTTTATGCCTCGCAGGTTAACGCCAAAGTGGTGCTCGGCAGCGCCACTCCTTCCGTGGAATCGTACTTCAACGCGGTAAATAACAAGTATGGATTGATAGAATTGAATGAACGGTACGGCGGCACCGCGCTCCCGGAAATCGAAATCATAGAGACTAAGAAAGTAAATAACTTCTCGAAAGATAAAATAATCGTAACAGGTTCATTACAAAATGAAATAAAGGACGTACTTAAACAAAAAAAGCAGGTTATCCTTTTCCAGAACCGTCGCGGTTATTCGCCTTACCAGGTATGCCAGGTATGTGGCTGGATACCCCATTGCCGCAATTGCGATGTGTCGCTGACATTCCATAAACGAACGCATCGTTTGCATTGCCACTACTGCGGCACTCATTATCCACCTGTGCACACCTGCCAGGCATGCGGCAGCGATAAATTTGCACAGAGAAATTTCGGCACGGAGAAAATAGAGGAGCAGCTCGAAGAAATTTTTCCTGATGCACGGGTGGCAAGGATGGACGTAGACAGCGTCAGGGGAAAGCATGCGCACGACAACCTGATAAAAACATTTGAAGACGGTAAGATAGATTTGCTCGTAGGTACACAGATGGTGGTAAAAGGACTGGATTTTGATAATGTTCAATTAGTAGGGGTGCTCGACGCGGACAGTTTATTAAACTTTGCAGATTTCAGGGTTAATGAACGCGCATTTCAACTTATCGAGCAGGTGAGTGGCAGGGCAGGGAGAAAGGATAAGCAGGGTAAAGTAGCAATACAGGCGGCAAACACACGGCATCCGCTTTTGTCATTGCTACAGGCCCACGACTACAAGGCATTTTTTGAACGGGAGATTGATGGCAGGAAGAGGTTTTTTTATCCGCCATTCTCGAGAATTATCATGCTTACTTTCAAACATAAGATGAAAGATGTAGTAGATGGCGCCTCGCAATTCCTTACTGATCTCCTGAAGCCGGTATATGGGGCATATATTGTGGGCCCGGCTGAGCCGGTAGTAAACCGGGTAAGAAACCAATACCTGATGGAATTGTTACTGAAGCTACCCAAGGATTCTGTGATGGTCAGGGAGTGTAAAAAATTTATTTTAGAAAAAGTTGCCGAAATGCATTCGGATCGAAAATACAGAAGTGTTATAGTGATTCCGGATGTTGATGCGTGAATTGAATTTAAAATAGTTATGAACGTTACTCAAAATTTTTCTTTAAAGTCTTTAAATACATTCGGGATTGATGTAAAAGCGCATGAATTTGCAATTTTCACCTCTCCCGAGGAACTCATTGAACTTCTCAGCCGATCGAAAAAAGAAAAGGTCATGATCCTGGGTGGTGGCAGTAACGTTCTCTTCACGAAAGATTTTCCCGGCATCGTTTTAAAAAACGAAATCACGGGAATAGACACCGTAAAGGAAGACGAGCATCACGTTTACGTGAAAGCGGGGGCAGGGGAGAACTGGCACAAATTTGTAATGTATTGTATCGAAAGAAATCTCGCCGGAGTAGAGAATCTCTCATTAATTCCCGGGAACGTTGGCGCATCGCCTATGCAAAACATCGGCGCATACGGTGTCGAAATCCGTGATGTATTCCACGACCTTGAAGCATTACATCTCAAAACAAAAAAAATCGTCACCTTTTCCAATACCGACTGCGAGTTCGGGTACCGTGAAAGCGTGTTCAAGAACAAGTACAAAGATGAGTATGTCATTTTAAATGTAACGTATCGACTGAACAAACATCCCGAGTATCACACCAGCTATGGAGCCGTGGCCGACGAGCTTGAAAGGATAAATAAGGGCATCAGCATCCAGACGATTTCACAGGCGGTGATCAACATTCGTTCTTCCAAACTACCTGATCCCTCGAAAATTGGCAACGCAGGAAGTTTTTTCAAAAATCCAACACTCTCCGCCGATAAGTTTGAACGTTTGAAGAGAGCCCATCCAGGTGTGCCAGCGTATCCACAGGAAGATGGCAAGATAAAAATTGCCGCCGGCTGGCTCATTGAACAGTGTGGCTGGAAGGGATATCGCAAAGGCGACGCCGGTTGCCACGAGCGCCAGGCCCTGGTGCTTGTTAATTACAGCAATGCTGCAGGAAAAGAAATCTATGATTTAAGTGAAGAGATTAAAAAATCCGTACACAAAAAGTTTGAAGTTTCTCTCGAGCGCGAAGTGAATATTGTTTAATGTCACGGCGCCTCCTCTTCTTCGTAAGAAGAATTTCCCAAATTCAACATAGACCCCATCAAATCTTTAAACTCAACTTTTCCTTCTACCACTTTCTTACTGATTAAAGAATAAGAGCTCAGCCCGTGTAAAACAAATTCCATCAACAGCGCGGCTTCCTTGTCGTTCGCGTTTTTGAAGTATTTTTTTACCAGGGCATGCAGTCCGTCAACTTTATACAGTTCGCGCATGCGTTCATCATCGCGGATGTTGAAAAACAGGTTCAATGAATTCCCTTTATCGAACCACGTGATTATTGAACGGTATGGGTTTTCTGCCTGCGGTTGCTGTGGCGACGTTCTCTTCTTTTTCAACGCATCGGGATTCGGGAAATAATTCACAAACTGCGACCTGATTGCTTTTTCCACGAGGTTCATGGCCACCTGGAACGGTCCCTCCTGTTCGCCTTCATATACCAACTCTATTTTCCCGGTGATGGAAGGGATAATGCCCACGAGGTCGTTTATCCAAATCTGTGTTTCTTTCTCGTTATTCAGTATGGCCCTGCGCTCAGCGGCGCTATACGCGTTCTCCAATGCTGAAATGCTTAACCGCGCCGAAACACCACTTTTCTTATCTACATATTCGCTTGCTCTTGCTTCGAATGAAATCTGTTCTATCAGTCTTTTCACGAGATCGCTTATACGTATCCGTGAGCGCTGGTGGTCGTGAATAAACGCTTCCTGTTCGGTAATGGCAAGAGCGGTTTCTATAGACTTCGGATAATGTGTCAGTATCTGGCTTTGTATGCGGTCTTTCAGCGGTGTTACTATAGATCCCCGGTTGGTGTAATCTTCCGGGTTGGCGGTAAACACGAACAGGATGTCGAGGGGCATACGCAATTTGAAACCGCGTATCTGCACGTCGCCTTCTTCAAGAATGTTGAACAAGGCAACCTGTATTCTTGCCTGCAGATCGGGAATTTCATTGATCACGAAGATGCAGCGGTTGCTGCGCGGAATGATACCATAGTGAATTACCATTTCATCACCGAAACTCAACCGCAGGTTCGCCGCTTTAATCGGATCGATGTCGCCGATCAGGTCGGCCACACTTACATCGGGAGTGGCAAGTTTTTCTCCGTAACGCTGACTACGGTGCAGCCAATCGACAGGAGTGTTATCGCCCATTTCTTTAATTAAATCTTTTGCGTATTTCGAAACGGGTTTCAGCGGATCATCGTTGATTTCGCTCCCCGCGACAACCGGGATGTATTCATCTAACAGGTCCGTCATCTGCCGTGCCATTCTTGTCTTCGCCTGGCCGCGTAATCCGAGAAACAGGATATTGTGCCGCGAGAGAAGTGCCCTTTCAACGTCGGGTATAACGGTCTCTTCGTACCCGATTATTCCGTCGAATGAGTTTTGATTGAGTTTCAGTTTTGCGATAAGGTTGTCACGGATTTCGTCTTTTATTGTTTTAGGCTTATAGCCGGTGGATTTTAGTTCTTTTAATGTTTTTATTTTGTTGTTCATTTTTTCTTTGTATTTCTCCTTCCTCGAAAAAAAATTGCGCAGGCACGCGCTGCGGGCTAATACACGGTCTTCCTCTTGCCACTCTCAAAATCCCTGAAGATAAACGCTCCGAGCCTGTCGAGCGAAGCAAAAAATGCTTTACCGTTATTTGTCTCGGTAAATTCCTGCACAAACCGTTGCAAGTACGGATCGGTGGCGATCATAAATGTAGTTATAGGAATTTTGAGTTTTTTACATTGCGCCGCAAGGTTCAGGCACCGGTTAGTAATCCTGCGATCGAGGCCAAAACTATTCTTATAGTACCGCTTCCCGATCTTTAAGCACGTAGGCTTTCCATCTGTAATCATGAACACCTGCTTGTTCGGATTTTTTCTCCTCCGCAAAATATCCATCGCCATTTCCAAACCAGCCACGGTATTCGTGTGATAAGGCCCAACTTCAAGATAGGGCAGGTCCTTGATTTCTACCGGCCACGCATCATTACCAAATACTACAATATCCAGTGTATCCTTAGGATATTTTGTGGTGATCAGTTCACTCAGCGCCATCGCCACTTTTTTCGCCGGCGTTATCCTGTCCTCACCGTACAGGATCATCGAGTGCGAAATGTCGATCATCAGCACCGTAGAAGTTTGCGCCTTGAAATCAGATTCCCTGATAGCAAGATCATCCTCATTCATACTGAACGACTCAATGCCATGATTGATCTGCGCATTGCGGATCGACGACGTAAAATCTATCTGTTCCACCGTGTCGCCAAACTGAAATGGCCTGGTTTCAGGATTCAGTTCATCGCCAAGACCTGGTTTGAACGTCTGGTGTTCCCCTTGTTTGGATTTTTTAAGTTTCCCGAAAATTTCTTCGAGCGACCGCTTGCGGATTCCCTGCTCTGTTTTAGATGTGATTTTTATCGTTCCGCGTTCGGGATTTTCCGTGATGTATCCTTTCTCTTTTAATTCTTCTATGAAATCACCCATCCCATATTCCTCGTTGGTAACCTGGTACTCTTTGTCGAGCTGGTTCATCCAACTTAGCGCTTCTGCAACATCCCCGTTTGTGTAGGTGAGCAATTGCATGAAAATGTCCAGCAACTGCTCAAATTTTGTCTTCCCTTCCGCACGTGGGTCGTATTTTGAAAAGTTATACCCCCTCATGGGGTGTAATTTACCGCTTTTTGAATACTGCCGCGCAGGCTTTGTTTTTCCGCCGATCCCTCACACTCGCGGCTTCGCCGCTCGGTTCGGGATGACTGAGGTTCGCTCGGGGTGACTGGTTCGGAATGACCGACTCGTGATGACCGGCTCGGGATGACCGAATACTGTCATCCCGAACCCGCCGCAGGCGGTGTGAGGGATCAGCGGATAAATTTCAGCGATAAATTACTTAAGCGTGTCTTTCGCAGCCGGCGGAGCCACTTTATACTCCTGCTCCCATTGCTTAAGCTGCTCCAGCAACTGGTAGGATGAAAGAATGTCGTACGCAAACCTGACCTGTTCCACAGACAAATTCGAGCCCTTATTGTTAAGGTGACTCGCGGCCTGTATCGCCATCTGTTCATTCGTCAGCGGCTCATCACCCAGCGAACGGTAGTAATTCATCTGCTGGTCAAGATCCTTTTTAACAGATTTGTTAACTTTTGCCGCCAGCGCCATCTCTCCACTACCATATGCAGCATCGAGAAAGTCTGCCGATACACTGTTATGAAAGTTACCCCTGCTCGAAGTCATACCATAAGGTATATTGCTCTCCAGCACCGACTGATCATATTTTCTTAACACCTTCTGCGCCGAGTCTTTCATATTCTGGCTCACCAATCCTTTCGCAAGTGTAGCATGCGCCAGCCTGATGCTGTTCATATGCCTCCTGTTCTCCTCATCAAAATATACGTTCTGCCTGTTCGCGTTTCCATAACGGAATTTCTCCATAATGTTTTTGTACGCGATCTCCGTTTCTACACCGCTGTTTTCAACCGGCACAAGGCGATAAGAAAGTCCTTCCGCCCTTACATATTTTTCAAGCCCGAGCGCTCTCAGTTCCTGTGTTGAAGTAAAGTATATCGGGCGTTTCCACTTATTGGCCGCCAGCACAGCTAACACTGCAAGATCATTTTTCTGCAGGTAGTTCTTGTTCAAATCAATCTTCAGCTCAGTTAAAATACTATCTCCGGGGTTGAACTTCATCGTCTTCTTCACATATTCCACATCAACCGGGATCGTTACTTTTTTTGTGGGCATTACATTGGCCTGTTCGCCACTTTGCATAGCCACTTTATACCGCTCGTCGTCGCTCGCTACAACGGTTCTTAATATCGTTTCGAGATCGTAGTATTTGCTCTGATCGAAGTTGGGTAAACCATACACGGGCACCACACCACGATTGTTACCCTGGATCTGTTCAGGCGTAAATATCACATCAGCGGGTTCACTTTCGTTAAGTTTATAGCGCAGCTGATTAATGTACCAATCTGTTCCCAACAAACTGTAGTTGATCACTCTCAGGTCGGGCCGGATACCTTCTACTTCCTGCGCATACCACAACGGGTACGTATCGTTATCGCCGAATGTGAGGAGGATAGCGTTTTTCTCGCAACTTTCGAGATAATCATTGCCCAGGTCGCGCGCAAATGTTTTTTTGCTTCTGTCATGGTCATCCCATTCTTGTGAAGCCATCAATACAGGAACCGCAAGCATACAGATAAGAAACGCAGCATAGCCCGCTCCATCACCCTTAATCACTTTTGTCAGCGATTCCTTAATATATAACACACCCAGGCCTATCCATATCGCAAATGCGTAAAACGATCCTACATATGCATAGTCGCGCTCACGTGGCTGGTATCCTGACTGATTGAGGTATATGACAATCGCGAGACCAGTAAAGAAGAATAATAAAAACGATACAAGGAAATCGCGCTTATGCCTCATGTAATGGTATGCCATACCGACAATACCAAGAATCAGCGGAAGGAAATAAAGTTTGTTGTTTGCCTTGTTATCCTTTCCTGCAGTATCGGGCAATTCATTATTGGTACTGTGAAGAAACTTGTCAATAAATGTGACGCCGCTGTACCAGTTGCCATCACGAATATTTCCCAATCCCTGCAGGTCGTTTTGTTTGCCCGCAAAGTTCCACATGAAATAGCGGAAGTACATCCACCGGAACTGGTAGCTGGCAAAATATCTTACCTCGTTGGCCATATTGGGGCTCTCACCTTCTTCAATGTTTCCGAATTCATGATACACGAACCGCTGGTTGCGCTCGTTGCCATTATCCCACATACGGGGAAACAGGTGCGCCGTTTCCATCGAAGAAAAATCCTGCTTCTGAATCTTTCCCGCAACTTCATATTTCTTTTCACCTTTTACATACAGGTCGCCCTCATTCTTAAAATCATCATTCTCGGTTTCTTCTGTAAAGAATGGTCCGAAAAGGATGGGCCAGTCGCCATATTGCTCACGGCTCAGATACCCGACAAGGCTCACGGGGTTGTCAACATTATACATATCCACCGATGGGTTGGCATTCGAACGGATAAGCGTGGTGAAGTAAGTGGAGTAACCTATAATGATAAAGATGGTAGACCAGATGGCAATCCTCAGAAACGAATAAATGCCGTTCCTGTAGTTATAGCACACGCCGATCAGGATGCCCGCCATTACAAGGAATATGGCGAATTTTCCACCCGATGTAAGGAATGGAAAACAAAATAGCAGCATGATCGCGGTGAGCCATACCGGGAACCCTTTGAACTTTTGAATTCCCTTTTGAGTAAACCGTAAACCTATTAACAGCAAGCCTGCTATCAGTAAAAAGTAAAAGATAAATCCAACGAAGAAAGGCGTGCCTATTTCGTTTACAAAAAAGATATCAAAGGCGCCCGCGCCCTTGATCGACCACTGGATAATCACCACCTGGATTACTCCTGTAATTATACATCCAAGGATAAACGCGAAGAACGTACCCCAGCGGGTTACTTTATAGCGTTTGAAATAATACACCATGATGAGTGCGGGGATCGTCAACAGGTTCAACAGGTGAACGCCGATTGAAATACCCATCATGAAAAAGATGAATACCAGCCACCGGTCGGCTCTTGAGAAGTGGTGGCCATCCGTTTTACTTTCGAGGTCCACTTCGTGTTCCCATTTCAAAATCGCCCAGAATACGATTGCGGTGAAGAAAGAAGAAAGTGCATATACTTCACCTTCAACGGCGCTATACCAGAATGAGTCTGAAAAAGTATAAGCCAAAGCGCCTACAACACCGGCGGAGATAACGCCAACCAGCTGATTTTTGCTAAGCGCTTCAGTTCCTTTCTGAACTATTTTGCGCGCGAAGTGCGTGATGGTCCAAAATAGAAAGAGTATTGTGAATCCGCTCGCGATGGCACTCATAAAGTTAACGCCGCGGGCGGCGGTGGCGGTGTCGTCGCCAAAAAGTACAATGAAGAATCGGGCGAGGAGAATGAACATCGGGGCGCCGGGTGGGTGCGGTATCTGGAGTTTGAAGGCGCTGGACACAAATTCGCCGCAGTCCCAAAAACTTCCCGTGGCTTCCATGGTCATCACATACACGGTGCAGGCTATGAGGCACACGATCCAGCCCACCACGTTGTTCATTCGGTTGAATGTCATATAAAATGGCGTTGTTTAAAACTTCGCAAACATATACAAAAAAGGAGAAGAGAGAGGGGAGAGAGGAGAGGAAACCCTCAAATATTTACTAAATGCAATTGAAAGAAACGCACCTCTTCCCTTTTCCCTTTCCCATCTCCTTATGTAAACTGTATCCTCACCGTCTGGTAGAATAGCCTCGTCTGCTCATTTCCAGACTTCTCCGAAAACCCCTGCAGGCCAAAAAGTCCGGCTGCATTACCCTTATTAATCGCAATCTCCAGGTACCCGGCGGAGTTAAACAAGGCCAGTTTTTCCCCTTCTTTTACATTGGCATACGTTTCAGAAATGGAATTGATCACCTCATCGCGCTTGAAGATGATTTTAAAGCTCCTCCCTCGGCGCTGCTGTTCGAACTGGTCGTGGGTAATATTTACGATGATATTCTCGAAATGATCTATAAATAATATCTGCCCTTCCATCCAGTTATCTCCAAGAAGCGGCCGCAAAGGCGTTCTGTCCATATACACCGCGTCTGGCACCCCGATAGCCGTAAGTGGTTCACCGGCGTGAAGCTTTTCTACCGCCCTGGCCATTACCCGCACGCAATACAGCGTGTTTTTGGTGGCGGATTTGTCGAGTGGCAGGCTGGTGACCATTTCCGGTTGTTCTTCCAGTATCATTGGGAGCAGTCCGTTGTCGGCGCAGAGGATGTATTGCTGGTTATGGTAGGCGAGGAGAAGCTGTTCGGGTTTTTGTTCGAACAGGTTTACGAGCACCAGGTGGTAAGTAAAGGGAGGGAAGTTTTTTATAGCGTTCCTGCACACATATGCGGCCTGCGAAATGTTGAAAGGGGCAAGGTCGTGACTGATATCTACAATATTATACGATGCGTTTACCTGCAACAGCTGACCCTTAACAGCTCCTACCAGGTAATCCTGCTGGCCGATATCTGACGTAAGGGTTAGTATAGGCATTCAATCGTTTACTTAACAAGTTTTCCTTTGTCGAAATAGAATTTATGCACCAATTTATCAGTAAGCGAAGGAAACAATTTGTTCATGAGTACAGTTCGCTTACCCGTAAAGGTAAGTATAAGGGATCTTTTTCTTTTTTCGATTCCTTCGAGAATATATTGTGCGCATTCTTCAGCTGTCATCATCTTTGATTCGTCCATCGGGCTTTCGTTTTGCGGATGTCCTTCATGATCGAGTGCCGCGAACCTGATATTCGACGATACGAAGTTGGGGCATACCCACATTACGTTTACGTCGTCGTCCATCATTTCTATCCTGAGCGCTTCGAGCCAGCCCTGCAGGGCGAACTTGGAGGCCGAGTAGGCGCTTCTTCCGGGCAGGCCACGGTAACCGGCAATGGAGGAGATCCCAACTATTGTGCCTTTTCGTTCGGTGACGTAGGGGAGGGCGAAGGTGGTACAGTGTACGGCCCCAAAGAAGTTTACATCCATCACCTTGCGGATTACATCGAGTTCCACGTCTTTTACGAGTGCGCGCATGCTGATGCCCGCATTGTTGATAAGGATGTCGATGCCGCCGAAGACTTTTATTGTTGACTCGATGAATCGTTTGCAGTCTTGCTCGATGCCAACGTCGCATGCGAAGGCGTGGAAGAGGGTGCCGACGTGCCGGGTTTGGAGTTCGTAGAGTTTATCGTGATGTCTTCCGCAGGTGGAAACTTTAGCGCCTAACAGAACGAGTTTTTCGATCAGGGCTTTGCCAATGCCTTCCGTGCCGCCTGTTACGACAACGACCTTATCCTTGAAGAATGACATGTTATAGTATTGATTGACAAAAATAACATGTCGTTAGGTTTTCGGGGTAAAGTTTGGGAAATTATTATTTCGTTGGTGGTTTGGCGTTTATGGTCTTTTTCTTTTCTATAAAAAATATTGCGCCAGTGTTTTCCTACGCCGCTGCTACGCGCCCGTGCAGCTTACAAAATACGCGTTGCCTCCTATGCAACCGCGTAAAGGCGGCTCTGGAGAACAGCTGTCTTAGTATTTTTTCACTTAAAGTAATATTTCTCTTTCAATAAGAAACTTCAAAAAGACGCTGCCCATCTATATCAAACTATAAAAAAATATAAAAATATTACCTACACCTTCGCGTTGCTTACAACCAATCCTTAATCCACGCTGCAACAGCACAAAGGCCGCTCCAGGCAACAACATCTTTTTAATTAAAAAAATCCCATCTTAAATCTATTCCTTTGCAAACAATGAATCATATCAGAACAGTAAACGTTACTCGGTATGTTACACCTTTAAGAGAGGGCGGCTCATTACCCGCCATCGCAGAAGCCGACGACGGATTTCTGTATGTTTTAAAGTTCAGGGGAGCGGGCCAGGGCATAAAAGCATTGATCGCTGAATTGATAGGCGGCGAACTCGCAAGATCAGCTGGCTTTAAAGTTCCTGAAATCGTTTTCGCCAACCTGGATGAAGCATTTGGAAGAACGGAACCTGATGAAGAAATACAGGATCTTTTAAAGTTCAGCGTCGGAACAAACCTCGCGCTGCATTACCTGCAAGGCGCAATCACCTACGACCCCGCAGTTGAAAAAATCAATAGGTTGCTGGCAGGTAAAATTGTGTGGCTCGATTGTTTACTCACCAATGTAGACCGGTCATTCAGAAACACAAACATGCTGATGTGGCACAAGGAACTCTGGTTGATCGACCATGGAGCATCGCTGTATTTTCATCATACCTGGAAAGGCTGGAAAGAACATTCACTCACTCCTTTTGTACAGGTAAAAGATCACGTGCTGCTGCCGCAGGCGGATAAGATAGAGGAAGCCGATAAATTGATGAAGGAACTTATCACCCCGGAAAAAATCCGTTGGGTAGTTTCACTACTTCCTGATGAATGGTTGCAATCCACCTTTGAAGAAACTGTTGAAGAGGTGAAAGAAATTTATGCGGGTTATTTGATAACAAGGTTAGAGTCGTCAGATATATTTGTAAACGAAGCCATCAATGCAAGAAAGCAACTTATTTGAGTATGCGGTAATACGGTATGTGCCACGCGCCGAAAGAGAAGAATTTCTCAACGTGGGCGTGATACTGTATTGTCCGTCTAAGGACTTCTTAAATATGAAGTATTCTTTAGATGATGATCGCATACGTGCTTTCTACGACAATAGTAACATCTCCGAATTGAAGACTTACCTGGAAGCGTTTAAAGAAGTATGCTGTGGCAGTTCAACCAACTCTCCTATTGCTAAATTGAATATTGCGAGCCGGTTCAGGTGGTTAACGGCTGCGAGGAGCACTATTGTACAAACTTCCAAAGTTCATCCCGGTCTCTGCAACGATCCCATGGAGAAACTTGAGCAACTGCACGCCCAATTGGTCGGTATTTTTTGACTGCAAATGACTTCTGAAAACACCAATACTGCTTTTTCGAGTGTGGCATCGATGTCTGTAATTTCTGTTTTGAAAAAAGAAAGCCCCCGATTCCTCGAAGGCTTTTGACATCATCAAAATCAATTTATTTCTTAAACTTCTCTATAATTATTATCGTCCACTCAAAAGCCAGCATCATCGGTAAAGCGATCATAGCCTGTTCTTTTCCGCTTGGAGAATCTGTAAAACATGCGCCAATAATAAGCGCCAGCACATAAAAATATCCCCTGTTGCTGCGGAAAGTTTCCACCGACAGTTTGGGAGCGCGGGAAAACATGTTTGTTGTCATCGCTATTAAGATTTATAACCTACTCAAAAAGTAAAACATTATAATAAAGAAAGCGGCAGCGGTCATTTCCATGAGGAACCACTTACCCAACAAATTTTTTGGTACTTGCCTTCATAAACATTGAGTTTAAAACTTCGACGACAATGCGGAAGCGATATCCTTTCCGATACTTTTCAACTGATCGATATCATTACTTCCATCGCTTTCGATATTAATATAAAACCTATCGCCGGCGATAACAGCGAGACTCGCTTCGGGGCGTTCTTTATAAACTGTTTCGTAACCGGCAACATCTTTCATTCCGAGATCAACGGAGCCTTCTTTCTTGGTATCGTCTTCAGAAGAAATATTCAATTTGTATAACGCTGTAACGCTCGTAAACGCCATTTGCGATGAATTGTAATCGGCAATAGAAATTTTAATTCTTTTATCGCCGTTCGTGTAGCTCTGTTCTGTCTGCGACCAGCTGCCGAGGCCTGGCATATTGGTCTGGTTGCCTTTTGGACCTCCGTCTTTTGTGTATCCGCTTATTTCAGGGAGGTAGGTTTCGAGATCTTTGTAGGCGATGGCGATGGTGTCACCCTTTTTCTTGCGTTCTGCCCATCGGTCGTTTGCTTCTGATGCGCCTTCAGCGATAGCTTTAGCGGCCTGGAGGGCGTCGGTTATGCCGACTTCACCGTCTTTTACTTCAATTTTATTTCCGCCACATGAGGAGATAATGGAGGCAAGCAGTGCTGCCGGAAGAATGTATTTTTTCATAAACAGTTTTGAGAGTGAGAGGTTTGTGGATAAATCTATTTAAAGGTAAGGAACATTTAAAGTTTGGAGCGAAGTGATTTTGCCTTATTTTTGCACCCCATTCCGAGAGGGTGTGGAGGATTCCGTAGCTCAGTTGGTAGAGCAATACACTTTTAATGTATGGGTCCTGGGTTCGAGTCCCAGCGGGATCACAAGAACAGTTTTATTACACTTCATTTCCCCTCGTAAGAGTGATCTACGAGGGGATTTTTTTTGTTTTCCCCCCGGTTTACTGCGTTCATTGTCGGATTTGTGTTCACCAAAACTTCACCAAAAGTTTTTAATTGTTCACCAAAATAAACCGACACATGAAGGCTTCTATTACCTATTACCTAAACGCTTCTAAGAAGAGCAGTCGAACGGGAAAAATTCCAATCTATGCACGCATATCTCTGAGTGGCGAGAAGGCAGAATATCGACTCAATGCTGAGGTGACAGAAACTGAGGTGTCGAAGTGGGATCAGATGACTATGCGGCTAAAGGATCGCAGCCACTATGCAAACCATATTCTGAACGACATTGATAACAAGTTTCAGCAATTCTTAATAATAAATTCATGGCAACTAAATCGATTTACCGCTAAAACGTTGCGAGATAAGTTAACTGGGCAAGAGAATAGCGATAACCCGGCCTTAATTGTTTTTGTCGAGGAATATTTTGAGAAAGCAGTAGCTGCCAATAAGGAAAGATCGCCAGGAACTGTAAGGAATTATAGAAAGGCCATCAATCACCTAAAAGCCTTTTTGAATTTCAAGACGCAAAAACACATGCTTCTCAGTGATGTGAATAACAAGTGGGTAAATGAATTCAAAGACTTTTTGACCAGCGATTACCCAGATTTAGAACGAAAAGGAATGGCTGAAGTATCAGCTTCCGGTAACATCAAAAAATTTAGAACAATATTGGACAGAGCGGTTTCAGATAACCTTATCGAAAGAAATCCTTTCAAATCCATCAAGCTGAAAAATCGGTCACCTCAACGACAGCGACTCTCTGTGAATGAAGTGGTTGCCTTATATAAACTTGATCTGAGTGATTTTCCTGTACAATCAGTATACAGGGATATTTTTATGTTCTCCATCTACACTGGTCTTGCTTATCATGACGCCATGAATCTACAAAGCGCTGGCATAAATAAGAGACCGGATGGAGATATCAAGCTCAATCTAGCCCGGGCTAAAACGGGAGTATTTACAGAAAGCTTTTTGGTATGCTATGCACATGACATCATTAACCGGTATAAAAATGTTCGCGAATGTCATATTTTAGGTTCGGTATTGCCGCGGAGATCTAATAAAGAATTGAACGTCCAATTGAAAATTCTGGCTAACATGGTAGGCATTCCCTTCAAGTTGACATCGCACATAGCCAGGCATACATTTCGACAATTATTAGCCGAGTCGGGAATAGAAGATGTTGGAGTTATTAAAAGAATGATGGGGCAAAGCAGGAGAGGTGATGTGGATGAAGTCTACTACTCAATCACTGAATCGAGATTGCTGGATGCAAAAAATAAATTTGAAACCTACTTAAAAGCCCATATAGAATCATGAATATCCCAATGCTGACTGACCCAGATATATCTGCTCACGAGTTAATTGAGTTGGCGGAAAAACAATTTCACGATTTACTTCGATTAGTGTTGGATAATGAAATTTCCCCGGATCAAACAATTGACCTATCTGATCTCAATCAGCTATCAAGTCAAAACTACGGAAGCGATGAGCAAATGGCTGATCGATTAGGTGAAATGGGATGTGATTCTAAAGTGATCTGCTGGCTTATCCCAGTTTCAGAAATTGAGAAAGAGTTAGAAAATATTAAATCTTATGATAAATTAGTTGTCTTCGCGGAAAGAGCTCTTCAATGGATCAATTTGTACCTCCGGTCAAAAATTTCCGCTGCG
>JAEUVS010000151.1 GCA_016786745.1 Chitinophagaceae bacterium
GTTTCGTCATATCCACCCACTTCAAAAAAATGCGTTTTTCGTGTGGCCATTCTTCCAAACGCACCATAAATATTGTGAGGATTGCTCAAGCCGCTGATTACCGCTTTAGGATGAGCATCAAACTGCTCAAAGAGATATTTATCGAAATCGCGACCCGTAAAATTATCCGCATCCACATTACAAACATAACCGGCATCCGCAATTTTTACAGCCAGGTTCCGGGAGTGACTGTGCGAAAAATATTTCGCATGTGCATAATGGTGATATTCAAGCCTTCCCTCCTGCAGCTCACGCGAAAAATTATTTAAAATGTACTCCTGCAAGCCATCATCCGAATTGTAGTCAAGTACAAGAAACTTTGTGTCGGCGTCAGTATTATTTTCGAGGTTAATGGGAAGCGTCTGCCTAAGGTGATGCAGGCGATTCATGATTACAGTGAAGAAACAAAGAGAAGGTCTAACACCCATGCGTCAAAAATGCTGATTGCGTGTATTTAATTATACCGTGTTTTCACCCTGATAAAAAAGGTATTTTCACGTAGCACGAATATATTTTAATAATTGAATTAATTGCTTCCGCTTTCGCGATTTAACTTAAACATTCGCAGAGGACCGTTATTTTCAGTTGCGGCAACCAGGTAAC
The DNA here is from genome assembly GCA_016786745.1 of Chitinophagaceae bacterium. Classification (GTDB taxonomy): domain Bacteria; phylum Bacteroidota; class Bacteroidia; order Chitinophagales; family Chitinophagaceae; genus Flavitalea. The sequence continues at coordinate 643 of JAEUVS010000151.1, forward strand.
TTCCATCAGCGCCTTTAAGTCGCACGAGGGCTTTTCCATTGCCCGGTATATAAAAACCGCTTTCGCGGATGGTGACAGGCGTAAATTTTCCTTTTCCATCGCCTTTTAACAGCAAACCGTTTAAAGCGTCATACCTGCCGTTAGCCGGATCGGTGCCGTAGTCGTTTGTATTCATCAGCACGTCAATATTACCATCGCCATCAAAGTCGTCGGCGACCATACCATTCACCGCCGACACCTGCGCCATTGCGGGAAGAGGTTCAATACTGAACTTATTCCCCCCGTTGTTTCGGATAAATGAACTCCCGAACCAGGTTGCAGAATATTTTACTGCATTTTTCATTTCTTCCGGTGTAAATAACTTGTCGAACGTGGCATTGCCGTAATCCTTGTAGGTTAGGAACCGTTTTTTGATAGATGGAAACTGCTCCACCACATCGTCGCGGGTATGGCAGGTATACTCCCTGTAAGTTCCACCAACTTTATCTTTAAAATATTGAGTCGGCACACACTGTATCGAACCACGTTTAAAAAAATCGTTCGCATAAATATTAGCTGGATGTTCCTGTGAAGCACGATAGAACGAGTTTAGTCCGAGATTACTAACAATGTAGTCCGCATCGCCATCCTTGTCGAAATCGCTGACGGCAATCATATTCCACCAACCCGACAGGTGACCGATTCCCGATTCTTTGCTGATATCAGTAAACGTTCCGGACACGTTCTTCAGAAATTTCAACTGCATCCATTCCCCCGCGAGCAAAAGGTCGTCCCAGCCATCATTATCAAAGTCCGTCCACACTCCGTCGCAAACCATACCGATTTCTGAAAGGAACGGCGCCACCGATGACGTTACGTCGGTAAATTTCACTTTACCAGCTTTCGTATCGTTCCGGAATATAAAACTCGATACAGCCTTCGGATAGTTCCACGGGTACGCCCGACCGGCCACAAAAAGATCCAAATCACCATCTTTATCAAAGTCGGCCGCGCGAACGCACGATTTACTCGTAAAATTTTTCTGAACGGCAGCAGAGTCTTCACGGAAGTTTCCATGCCCATCGTTGTAGTAGAACCTGTCCTGGTACCCCTTGCCGTTGGCCTGGGTTTCGTTTCCGCCACTACAAGCATACAAATCGAGATCACCATCGCCGTCCGCATCAAAAAGGGCGAGACCGGCGTCTTTCCAGTCTGTAAGCTTATCGCCTGGCAAAATCTTCCTTTCAGCAAACCTTCCATCTTTCTGTTGCATAAGAATCGATCCTCTCCGCGTGTGAGAGCCACCAACAATCATATCTTCAAGTCCATCTCCATTCACATCACCAGAAACCAATGGCGGGCAAAACTCGGAAAGTTTGTGGGGCATCAGGCGCTGAATATTGAAATCGATAAAGTCAACATCATAGTGCCTGAAAGTTATTCCGGAAGATGCTGTAACATCGCTGAATAATGGTTTTTTCGTCGCGGCGGATAACCAGGAAAAAGCTCCATCCGCATCCTTGTGATCGAGCGTTACCGTTTTATCAGCATTTATATTTTTCAGCACCTGCATTTTCATATCAGGCCATCTCACCACCAGCGAATCTATCTTATCAAAATTTCCTAACCCGAAATGAATATCCGATTGCACCGACGATAAATACCCACGGTAGGTAGTTTGTTCATAAGCCTGCCGCTGACCCGCATAAAAAATATCCACCCACGTACCATGTCCGTTCATGTTCAAGGAATCGCCTTTCAATTTCACCGACAAAAAGTGATTGTTGTCTGCAGTATTCCTGTAAACAAATGCCTTTTCGTTTATATTACTAATCACCACATCGAGGTCGCCATCGTTATCCAAATCCGCATATGCAGCACCGTTAGAGAATGAGGGAGCGTTTAAACCCCAGTTGTTTGTTTCGTTGCTGAAAGTAAGATTACCATTATTGCGGAAAGCGTAGTTAGTGATTTTTACCTCTGGAATCTTCGTCAGCAGCTGCGCCTTCGTTGTGGTCATAAACGACTTTTCACGGAAAGCGATAAAGTCGTGATCAGTTAAATCTTTCGGGAAGCCATTTGTCACTATGATATCCCTGAAGCCATCATTATCGAAATCCTGCAAAAGTGGCGCCCAGCTCCAATCCGTTGAAGAAATGCCCGCATGAAACCCGATGTCTCCAAATATTGGATCCACAATAGAATCAGCATTCGCGCCGCGCGGACCCAGGTTCAATTGCAGTGTATTTCTTACGTATTGATACTGGTAATGAAACCGTTCGTTGTTCTGATAGTTTGAGTAGTTGTAACCCGACATCAATATTTTCTTCCTGAAATTGTCTTCAGGATCCATGTCGAGCTCCACAACATCCGAAAGTCCATCGTTATTGATATCAATTACATCCTGGCCCATTCCATTCGCCGACGTGTGTTTAAAATACACTGCTGATCTATCGGTAAAAGTGCCGTTCCTGTTATTGATGTAAAGAATATCGTTCGAAAGAAAATCATTTGTCACGAAAATATCTTTCCAGCCATCCCTGTTAAAATCCGCGATAGTGGCGCCGTGTCCATATCCTTCAATTGTTACACCAGCTTCTTTGGAAACATTCGTATAGAATGCATGACCCAACTGCGCGTTCCAGTCATTACGGTATAACCGGCCGGTACTCGGGTGTGTGCCGTCGGTAATTTTATCGCGGTATGCTGATGGATTATCCTCGATCAAAATTTCGTTCACCGTAATATAAACATCTAGATCGCCGTCGTTGTCATAGTCAAAAAACGAAGCCATAGTTGAATGTGAGCTGTCATTCAGCCCATATTCCTGTGCAAGTTCACGAAACACGGGAATGCCATCTTTACCCGGCCCCTGGTTTACATACAAAAGATTTATTCTCTTTGCAGGATTTGGGTATAAGGTGGCGCATACGTACACATCGAGCCGGCCGTCATTGTTAATATCCACGACGGCCACTCCCCTGCTCCATCTACCATGTCCCCCAACGTTAGCAACATCAGTTATGTCATCAAATTTAAAATCGCCCCTGTTGAGATATAGTTTATTCGATACCTGGCCGGCGGCAAAATAAATATCAACAAGACCATCGTTATTGAAATCGCCCATGCCTACCCCTCCGCCATTATAAATGTTGGTAACATCAATTGGGTTTATTGAATCATTTTCTACGATGCGGTTATTAAAAGTAATGTTGGAGTGGTCTGGTGAAACAACCCTGAACAACGTTTTATTTCTTTCAGATGCAGACAAAATAAGCAGCACTGAAAAGATACAAATTGAAAAAAATTTGCACCGTTGAATATCGTTGTTCCGCGTAATCAAAATATGATAATAAAAAAGTATTTAATTAACCAATAATATAAATAATTACAATAGTTTTGGCAATATTTTTCTTAACAACACAACCATCATGAAAAAATTATTTTGCCTCGCAACTATCGCCTTTTTCCTGGTAGCCTGTGCCGACAGCGCGACTGACGAAACAACGGCTTCAGACTCTACTGCCGCAACAACTGAAACAGCACCTGCTGCAACAGATACTGCTACAGCAATCAAAGATGGATTGATGACGATGAAAGACGGGAAGATGATGATTGCGAAAAATGGCGCGTGGGAAGAAATGAAAGAACCGGTAACCACTGCAAACGGTCGCACAGTAGCTGTTAACGGAGAAGTATCAAAGGGCGATAAAAAAAGAAAGCTTGAAGAAGGCCAGATGATTGATGCAGATGGACAGATGATGGACAAAGATGGTAAACTGATGGATAACACTGGTTGGTAAGATCAAAGGTTTAATTTGTAATGTACCTCTCAGTGTTAGCCTGAAAGGTTTGCCATGAATGCCAGAATTCATTATAGGCCTGCACAGGCGTAAGCCGCTGATCCTTCAATGGTCCGTCTATGCAGAGTCCGTCCACGTTCCAGGTTGACTTCGTATTCTGGTCGGTCAGCAAATCATTTTCACTGTTTTTTATAAAATTCAGCACCACTCCTTTCACGCGTCGGTCATAAGCGTGGAAGGATGTTGTGTCGCTTTCAATTGTTAATAGCACCGGCATATTCGCAATTGAATCTTCAATTATTCTTTTTGCAACGAGCTGGTTCCAGTCGTATGCTTTCGACACGTTCCCGTTCTTTACACCTATCACCCAGGCTTTCGGGTTCCACGAAACAAAATCCCTCCTTACAAGATCACTTCGCATTCTGCCTTTGTCGTAATCTTCCAGCCTGAAATAATTATCCATGAAAGTCATATCGGGCCGCATGATTTTTGAATCAGGATGTTTTCTCAACCATGCGTCGAGGGTGAGTTGATTTGAAGGAAATTCTTTCAGCACTGTTCCTTTGAGCGGGCCGGCGATTGCCCTGCCGGTGGCCTGCTGCCACCAGCTTTTAGTGGACCGGTCCTCGAACAGGGCGTTGAAATGATCCATACCCACGAGCCGGAACGATTCAGATTTACCCTTAACGAGCGGGCTAAAAACACGACCGGTTCTGCACACGGTGCAATAGGTGATCATCACCTCGGTATTTCCTACCGTGTCGCGCACCTGGTGATGATAGCCGATTAGTTGAATCGGGTAGGCCTTTGCTTCGCCCTGGATGGTAACACCGATCACGAGTTTGCTCCTGTCGAGTGAGTCGTTCGCGTATGAATTGACGTTGATATTGGGCTGATAGAAAATTTTATCTGCGGCAAGTTTGTAGTTGAAGAGGTAGAATACAGCTCCATATGAAATAACGGTAACCGAGAGGATCAGTTTTTCCCAGGCTTGGCCTTTCGCGAACAATGAGAAGATGATCCCGAGGAGTACGGCGCCCGATAAAATCCTGATCCAGGTAATATTCACGTTGAGCCAGTGCGCGAAAAGGATAGTGTTTTTTACCTGGCTGCCAGGATAGGGCATTACCAGGTAAACCCTGAAGATTTCAGCGAAAATGAGAATCAGCAGGCAAACAAATAACAAAAATCGGTTCATAAGCAGCAAAACAATACCGCAGCCTTGGTTATAAGACAAGATACCGATTTTTGTGCTTTATTCAGATTATAGATACCGATGATTACCGCCTCTCAAATAGAACAATTTATAAACGAAGGATACATAAAAATCGAACAGGCCGTTCCGCCATCCATATGTTCCGAAATTGTCGACATTTTATGGAAAGATCTTGGTGTTGACAGAAACGACCGTTCAACCTGGACAAAACCTGTGATCAGGCTGTGGTTCTACGACCAGGATCCTTTCAACAAAGCGGTGAACATGCCCGTGCTCACTGATGCATATGATAAATTGGTTGGCGCCGGCAATTGGATTCCACGGAGCAGCATCGGTACGTTCCCGGTGCGGTTTCCTTCTGCCGATGACCCGGGCGATACCGGGTGGCATGTTGATTCATCTTTTCCCGGCGATGACGTGAATGATTTCAGCAAATGGCGGATCAACGTGTTTTCAAAAGGTCGTGCGTTGCTGATGCTTTTTCTTTTCTCTGATATTGGCGACGCCGATGCGCCTACAAGAATAAGAGCAGGTTCGCACATTGATGTGGCAAAGGCGCTCGCACCGTTTGGTGAAAACGGACTTGGATTTATGGAGATCGCTCAAAAGCTCGATTCTTTTCCCGCGCGCGATGAAATATTGGCTACAGGAAAGGCCGGAACGGTTTACCTGTGTCATCCGTTCCTGGTGCACGCCGCACAACCGCATAGCGGCGTAAATCCGAGATTTTTGGCGCAACCCTCTCTTGAATTGATGGAACCATTTTCTTTTTCAGGAAATTTGGATGCAGCTCCGCCGGTCGAAAAAGCTATACGGCTTGCCTTGTCGTAATTTTAGAAAAACTTCTCAGCTATGAAAAATTTAGCCATCGCGCTCCTTTTATTAGCCTGCGCAAACGGGTGCACTCCCACGTCAAAACCTAATACTGCCCCGGAACAAACAGAAGATGTTTCCCTCACCAATACCTACTGGAAACTTTTTGAACTTAACGGCAACCCGGTTGCACCCGATTCTACCATGCGTTCCATCCCACATTTCATCCTGGGCGCAGCGGATAACAAATTCCACGGGAACACCGGCTGTAACTCCATGTCGGGTTCTTATGAGCTAAAAGACCCCCTTGGAATAAGGCTCTCAAAAATCATTTCTACAAGAATGGCCTGCATGAACACCATGGAGCTCGAATCCGGCTTCCTGCGCGTGCTGGAACAGGCAGATAACTATGTAATAACCGGCGACACCCTCGCGCTGAACAAGGCCAGGATGGCCCCGCTCGCAAAATTTAAGAGAGAATTGATGAACAATCAGTAGAACGGCCTAAAAAATAACAAGTTTCAACCGGAAATCCGGATAAAATTTAAGAATTTTGCCGCCTGATTTAAAATCATTTAAAGCATTCTAAATATGCCCACTACGTTATTCGACAAAGTATGGGATTCACACGTGGTCAGGAGAATCAGCAGCGGTCCGGATGTACTCTTTATAGACAGGCACTTTATACACGAGGTGACCAGCCCGGTTGCCTTTCTTGGCCTGGAAAACAGGAAACTGCAGGTGATGTATCCCGGCAAAACTTTCGCTACGGCCGACCACAACACCCCTACCATTAACCAGCACCTCCCCGTTAAGGATCCGCTTTCTGCGAACCAGCTCAAGGCGCTGGAAATGAATTCAAAAAAATATGGCATTTCACATTGGGGTTTAGGTCATGCCCGCAACGGTATCGTGCATGTTATCGGTCCCGAAAACGGTATCACACAACCAGGAATGACCATCGTATGCGGCGATTCTCATACCTCGACGCATGGCGCGTTCGGGGCCATCGCGTTCGGTATCGGAACGTCTGAAGTAGAAATGGTGCTCTCTTCACAGTGCATCATGCAGCCGAAGCCAAAGAAAATGCGCATAACCGTAAACGGCAAGCTGGGCAAGGGCGTCACTCCGAAGGATGTCATCCTTTATATCATATCTAAACTCACCGCCGCCGGGGCAACCGGGTATTTTGTTGAATACGCGGGTGAGGTGTTTGAGAACATGAGTATGGAAGGAAGGATGACTGTTTGTAACATGAGTATCGAAATGGGCGCTCGTGGCGGTATCATCGCACCCGATGAAACCACTTTCACCTATTTGAAAGGACGCGAGCTCGCGCCAAAAGGTGAAGCATGGGATAAAGCCCTCGCCTACTGGAAAACATTAAAAACCGACGACGGCGCCACCTTCGATGTTGAACATAACTTCAAAGCCAGTGACATCGAACCCATGATCACTTATGGTACCAACCCCGGAATGGGTCTTGGTATCAGTCAGCATATCCCGACAGCTGAACAGGGCAGCGGAAAAGCGACTTACGAAAAATCCCTCGACTACATGGGCTTTCACCAGGAAGATGAAATGCTTGGCAAAAAGGTGGACTATGTGTTTATAGGAAGCTGCACAAACGGGCGCATCGAAGACTTCAGGGCGTTCGCCTCAATTGTGAAGGGAAGGAAGAAGGCCGACAACGTGACTGTATGGATGGTTCCCGGTTCTCACATCGTGGAACAGCAGATAAAGGACGAGGGCATCCTCGATATACTCCAGGAAGCAGGTTTTGAATTGCGTCAACCCGGATGCTCAGCTTGTCTCGCCATGAACGACGATAAGGTTCCGGCAGGAAAATACGCTGTGAGCACCAGTAACAGGAACTTCGAAGGAAGGCAGGGGCCCGGCGCAAGAACAATGCTCGCGAGTCCGCTCGTTGCGGCCGCGGCAGCGGTAACCGGTGTTGTAACCGACCCCAGGGAATTAATTAAGGACTAACCGTATATAAAAAATGGCTTACGATAAATTTACTGTATTGAAGAGCACGGCTGTACCGATGCCGATTGAAAACGTCGACACCGACCAGATCATTCCCGCTCGCTTTCTTAAAGCGACAGAACGGAAGGGCTTTGGCGATAACCTGTTTCGTGATTGGCGATATAATTCAGATGGATCGCCAAAAAAAGATTTCATTCTTAACAACCCGGTTTACTCAGGAAAAATTCTTGCAGGCGGTAAGAATTTCGGAAGCGGAAGCAGCCGCGAACACGCAGCGTGGGCGATCTACGACTATGGCTTTCGTTGCGTTGTATCGAGTTTTTTTGCAGACATCTTCAAAAACAATTCGCTTAACATCGGTTTGCTCCCTGTGCAGGTGAGCGCCGAATTTCTCGATAAAATATTCAAAGCGATAGAAGCTGATCCAAAAACTGAAATAGAAGTAAATCTTCCCCAGCAGAAAATAACAATAATCGCAACCGGAGAAAATGAATCGTTTGAAATCAACGGTTACAAAAAAGAAAATATGATCAATGGCTATGATGATATTGACTATCTGCAGGCAATGAAAGACGACATTCAGAAATTTGCAGGGCAGAGTATCTATTAAGCCACTACCAGAATATGTCAACATCCCGGCGCTACATTGAAATTATGGATACCACACTTCGCGATGGTGAACAAACCAGCGGGGTGTCGTTTACTCCTTCTGAAAAGCTGACGATAGCAAAACTGCTGCTCACCGAAGTGAAGGTCGACCGCATTGAAATCGCGTCGGCGCGCGTATCGGAAGGTGAACTGTCTGCGGTAAAAACGATAACAAAGTGGGCAAAATCGAATGGTTTGCTTAACAGGGTTGAAGTGCTCACATTTGTTGACGGAGAGACGTCTATTCAATGGATGCAGAAAGCAGGCGCGAAGGTGATGAACCTGCTCACGAAAGGTTCACTTAATCATCTTATCCATCAGCTGAAAAAGAAACCGCTGGAACATTTCGACGATGTAAGATCGGTTATCTCAAAAGCTATCAGAAAAGGAATTGATTGTAACGTTTATCTCGAAGACTGGAGCAACGGTATGCGCCATTCTCCTGAATACGTGTTTGAATACCTTGATTTTTTATCGCAGCAACCGATAAAAAGGATCATGCTCCCCGACACACTGGGTGTGCTCACCCCCATTGAAGTAGAGAAATTCGTGTCTCAGATTGTGCAGCGTTATCCAGGTCTGCATTTCGATTTTCATGCACACAACGATTACGATCTCGGTACGGCTAACGTGTTACAGGCCGTGCGTGCTGGCGCAAATGGCATTCATCTTACGGTGAATGGCATGGGTGAACGTGCGGGCAACGCGCCTCTCGCGAGCGCCATCGCTGTGCTCAACGATTTCATGCCGGGTATTAAAACTTCTATCAACGAAAAATCATTGTATAGCGTAAGTAAGCTGGTAGAAACATTTTCCGGTGTCCGCATACCGATGAACAAACCGGTTGTCGGCGAAAACGTGTTTACGCAAACTGCGGGTATTCACGCCGACGGCGATAAAAAGAACAAACTCTATTTTAACGACCTGATGCCTGAACGGTTCGGCAGGCAGCGCATGTACGCGCTTGGAAAAACAAGCGGTAAAGCGAACATCGAAAATAATTTGCTGCAACTTGGCATCGAACTGAATGATAATGATCTTAAAAAAGTTACCGAGCGAATTATAGAATTGGGTGATAAAAAAGAGGTGCTCACGCAGGCCGACCTTCCTTATATCATTTCAGATATCCTGAATACAGAGAAAGCTGAGGAAAAAGTGACGATTGAAAATTATGTGCTCACTCATTCGAAGGACCTCAATCCTTCGGTTACGCTGCGGATATCTATAGAGCAGGAAGTGTTCGAGGAACATTCGCAGGGGGATGGACAATACGACGCGTTCATGAATGCGCTCAAAAAAATTTATAAGAAGAAAAAGCAGGATCTTCCCCAGTTAACCGATTATAGCGTGCGTATTCCGCCTGGCGGTAAAAGTGATGCGTTGTGCGAAACAATCATCACCTGGAAATATAGCGGCAAAGAATTTAAAACACGCGGGCTCGACAGCGACCAAACAGTTTCCGCAATTAAGGCAACACAAAAAATGCTCAACTTAATTTGATATTCTTAATTTGATACTATGGCAACAAAGAAAATTTTAATTGTTCCGGGCGACGGAATAGGACAGGAAGTAACGAGTGAAGGAAAGAAAGTGCTGGATAAAATTGCATCTAAGTATGGCCATACATTCAATTATGATGAAGCATTGATAGGTCACGCCGCTATTGAAAAAACCGGTAATCCACTGCCAGATGAAACGCTGACCAAAATGCGCGCTTCCGATGCCGTGTTGTTTGGAGCAGTTGGTCACCCGAAATACGACAACGATCCCACCGCGAAAGTGCGGCCTGAACAGGGTTTGCTTAAGATGCGTAAAGAGCTGGGATTGTATGCGAACCTGCGCCCGATAAAGTTATTTGATGAGTTGCTTGAAGCTTCAAGCATTAAACCTGAAATATTGCGCGGTGCGGATATCCTGTTTTTCCGTGAGCTGACAGGTGATATTTATTTTGGTGAGAAAGGAAGAAAAAACAACGGCGATACTGCGTATGATAATGCAGAGTACAGTCGCTTTGAAGTGGAGCGCATAGCCCGCAAAGCTTTTGATTCAGCAAGAACAAGAAGAAAAAAAGTTTGTTCTGTCGATAAGGCCAATGTGCTTGAAACATCGAGGTTATGGAGAGAAGTGGTGCAGAAAGTGGCTGCCGGTTACCCTGATGTTGAAGTGGAACATCAGTTTGTTGATGCCGCTGCGATGATGCTTATTAAAGATCCGCGTCGTTTTGATGTGGTGGTTACCGCTAACCTTTTCGGAGACATTCTTACTGATGAGGCCTCGCAGATTGCAGGTTCCATGGGTATGCTTGCTTCCGCGTCTATTGGTGATGGTACAGGCGTTTATGAGCCTATTCACGGATCGGCGCATGATATTACCGGTAAAGGTGTAGCGAATCCACTCGCTTCTATTTTATCGGCAGCGTTGTTGCTTGATATTTCTTTTGGAATGAAGAAAGAGTCTGATGCCGTGATTAATGCGGTGGATAAAGTTTTGAAAGAAGGTTATCGCACGAAGGATATAGCGGATGCGAGGACAGCGTCGGATAACGTTTTGAATACTTCTGCGATGGGTGAGACTGTGTTGAAATTTATCTAAAAGCTTGCCCGCTGATCCCTCACGCTCGCGGAGTTTACCCTGAGGTCGAAGACCGAACGGGCTCGGTTCGGGATGACGGTTAGTCTCTTGTCATCCCGAATCCCGCCGAAGGCGGGTGAGGGATCAGCGGAGAAGCTATCACACGATAAACCCATCAACAATCGCAAGCACCTGCTCCGGCGTAAGCGGCTCATCAAAAGCTTCTGACGCTGATTCAGCTGAAATCTCAAACCCGTTTATACCAGTGATCTCAACGCTTGCCTGCATCGTATTTTCTTCGCCGTTATAACTGGGCTGCACGAGTTCACTGTCAATACCACTCATATTGCCCGTAATCCACGGTTGCAGGTTGCCAACACCTGATCCAAGCTGTTGCCGCATATAGCGAATATGAGCCGCATGCCGTGCTTCCACCGAATGAATCTGCAACGCAGCTGTGGTCACAGCTTCACCACCCAGCAACTCCGCAGCCCGGCCTTTGTACGCTCTCACCCCCGTATCTTCAAAAGCCTGCGCTACAGCAAGAAATAATCCGAGATCACTGAACGCGTTTTTAAACGGCCCGTCACCGCTTCCTTTTCCACCCGAAAAATCGAACCCGGGCTTATCAACAGGCGTTCCGCCGGCAGCGGTAATTGCTGCTTTCAAAAAGTTGACATGCGCGGTCTCGTGTTTCGAAATGGTTTGAATAGACATGGCCAGTTGGCCGCTAAGCAGGCCTGGGGCCAGCAGCGATTGCACATAAAATTCCGCTTCCAGGTATTCGAGTGTCAGCGCATAATTGAGCACATCAAATACATCCTGCACACCTCTCGTACCCGCGTATGCTTTTTTAAACAATGATCCAAAAGCAACAGGCAATGCGGCAAGAGCCGCTTTACCGGTAACGCCTGCGAAGTTCCTCAACACCGATCTGCGCGAATTAACGCGGTCGAACGCTTCACCATCTGCTTTTTCAATTTCATCAATGATATTACTAAGATTCATAGCTATCTGTTTTAGTAGGTGGGTAAATTGGCGCCGTTAATTACAGTTTTAATGTAAGGTTGCGCTATCATCAGCACTTCAGATGGTTTCCTCGAACCATCGAGACCATCGGAATTGATCACAGTGTCGTCAGCAAATGATCCAGGGCTGATAAGGTCACGGATGAGCGCCGCGTGTCTTGCTTCTACCGACACAATTTTTCCGGCGAGCACCAGGTAGTCGGCCGTTTCAATCAGGCGGCCTGCGCCATTATACGCGCTCACGCCAAGATCCTCGAACGCTTTTGCGGTTGCCAGTACACTGTCTCTCGAACTAAAATCAATAGAACTGAAATCCACTTCGAGATCCTGGATCGCTTTATCACCCAGCGCGGTTTTGAAAAATTCGCGGTGGGCCACTTCATGATCGCGGATGTCGGTTAGCAATGTCGCTTCGGGTGAAGAGATTCCTGAGAACTGCGTCATGATCACCTGTGTGTAGAATGCTGCTTCAAGTTGTTCGAGCGCATAGGCATAATTGAGAATACCTATGTCGCCGGATCCAAGGTCAACACCATCAAGTGTTCCAGGCGAAACCACCTCATCTTTGTTACAACCTGCGATTACAACAAGCCCGGAAGCAGTTCCTGCGAAACCTAAAAATTTACGACGGCTGAATTCGCTTTTCGGCATGATAAATACTTTTAAGGTTAGAAATCTTTTTTACGGGTGAAGGTGGTGTTGATGTTAACTACGGGAATGAATTCACATCAGTTTTATCTTTTTAAAATAATTTTCACGAATAAAACCGTGTTTAACTTTTATGCGTAATTGATATATACAGCTTGAACACCACAGACACATGAAGATGCGCGCAACTTTGGCAACTTTGTTAGCATGCCTTGCACTGCTCGCTTCTTCAATGTGCAGAAAGAAAAATATTTCGTCCTTAATTATATCGCCGATCCAACCTGGACCATACACGCTTTTCGCCGACACAAACCGCATCAACGAAGCGTTCGGTGGATATTATATTGCTATGCCTTCCCCATCCGACAGCACGCTTGAAAAATTCCCACTTTTAATTTTTTTGCATGGCCTCGGCCAGAGAGGAAATGGAAAAGAAGATTTGAAATACCTGCTATTCGATGGCATCGGCAAAGTGATTAAAGATCAAAGGATGCCTTCATCGTTTGTGGTGAAGGACCAAAAATTCTCATTTATCATCGTCTCACCACAATATCAAACGCCACCCGATGAAAAAGAAGTGATGCAGTTGCTTGACAGTATCGTGGCCCGGTATCCTGTGCGGACAAACAGAATATATATTTCCGGGTTAAGCCTGGGAGGAAGAATTGCTACGCTCGTAGCTGCAAAATATCCTGAACGGTTTGCTGCGATGGTGCCGATTGCGGGTGTGGCCACTACGCCGGGAATGGGCGAACGATGTAAAAGTATTGCCGAAGCGAATCTGCCGGTATGGGAACTGCATAACGAAGATGATCCGATGGCCGACGTGAACGACGCGCGACGTTTTATTGATTCTGTTATCAGCTACTTTCCTGCAGTATTGCCACGGCTCACTGTTTTTGATAAATATGGGCATGATGCGTGGACTACTGCCCTTGATACCTCTTATCGCGAGAACGGGATGAACATTTACGAATGGATGTTACAATATTACAGGTAGAGAATTTGCATTACATTACACCTAAAAAAATCTTGACATCTCCCCGCTGGCACCGCCTCATCCCCGTCGTATTCATCACATATAGCCTCGCCTATCTCGACAGGGCAAACTTCGCGTTTGGCGTGGCGGGAGGAATGGGAAAAGATCTTAACATCTCCCCCGCTACCTCCGCACTATTAAGTTCCTTATTCTTTCTTGGCTATTTCTTCTTCCAGATCCCCGGCGCACACTACGCAGTAAAAAAGAGCGCCAAAAAACTTGTATTCTGGTCGCTCATTTTGTGGGGCGCATGCGCCACAGCCACTGGTATCATCACCAATGTAACCGGGCTTATTATCATCCGCTTTACGCTCGGCATAGTAGAAAGCGCGGTGATGCCCGCGATGCTTATTTTTCTAAGCCGGTGGTATACAAAAAAAGAACGGTCGCGTGCCAACGCGTTTCTCATACTCGGCAATCCTGTGACGATATTGTGGATGTCCATCCTTTCGGGTTACCTGCTCGATGCTTTCGGATGGAGATGGATGTTCATCCTCGAAGGAGTTCCTGCCATAGCCTGGGCCTTTGTGTGGTGGTACATCGCAGAAGACCATCCCGAAAATGCCAAATGGCTCCCCGATGAAGAAAAACAATTTCTCAAAACAGAATTGCAGAAAGAACAGCAGGGCATAGCGCCGGTAAAAAATTACATGGCCATGTTTAAATCGAAAACAGTAATCCTGCTTTCCCTGCAATATTTTATGTGGAGCATCGGCGTGTATGGGTTTGTGATGTGGCTGCCCTCCATAATAAAATCTGCGCCGTCGCTTGATATTGTTGCCACCGGGTGGTTTTCTTCGGTGCCATATGTTTTTGCTGTTATAGGCATGCTCGCCGCATCCTATTTTTCAGATAAAATTTCAAGACGGAAAGAATTTGTATGGCCGTTACTTCTCGCGGGCGCACTGGCTTTTTATGGTTCGTACCTGGCGGGAGCAGATAACTTCTGGCTGTCGTTCGTGTTGCTCGTTATCGCCGGTATGATGATGTATGCGCCTTACGGCCCCTTTTTCGCTATCATTCCCGAAGTGTTACCACAAAATGTAGCGGGTGTGGCTATGGCGATGATTAATAGTTTCGGGGCACTCGGTTCGTTTGCAGGCGCATATATAGTGGGACGCTTAAACGAATCAACAGGAGGCTTCGGCGCATCATATATTTTTATGGCGGCCGCATTGTTGCTCTCTTCAATACTTACTTTGATAGCCGTTAAAGTGAAGCGCGTGTAGCATTTCTTTTGAAATGAATAAAAGCTTCCGCGGCTTTTACACCGGCTTCTAATCCCCTGAATTCTTCCATTTGGCGGAAAAACGAATCATAGGTTCTTACAGGATCCTGTGTTTTATGCGCATTCATCGCCAGCTTTTTCTTTTCCCGGTGATCTGTGATATCAATATAATCCGTCGCATTAAAACCCATCGTTTCACTGCCAGTGTTTACTTCATAAAAATAGAGGTCGTACGATTTCTTCATGTTGATCCATGCCGACAGCGCGAGCAAACCCGCCACCTGGTGGTCGCGGTGCGAATCCACGGGCCAGTGTGTGAAAACCATGTCCGGCTTGAGTGTTTCAATTAATTTCAGCAACTCGTTACTTTTCTCATTGCTTAAAACCGTATCTCCATCCACCTGGCTCGCAAAAACAGGCCTCACGTTAAGCGCCTTGCAGGCTGTTTCTGCTTTATCAAACATCATTTATTATATTTAATATTCAAATAACCCAATCTGACTGTTTTGAACAAACAACGCTACCACTCGCTCGATGTATTTCGCGGCGCGACCGTTGCCTTCATGATCCTGGTAAACAATCCCGGAAGCTGGCAACATATTTACTCACCGCTCGAACACGCAAAATGGCACGGCCTTACACCCACTGACCTCGTATTTCCCTTTTTCCTTTTTGCAGTCGGAAACGCTATGGCATTCGTACAACCGCGACTGAAAGCAGCCGGAGAGGCGGCCTTCTGGAAAAAAATACTAACGAGAACCATTCTCATTTTCGCTATTGGCATTTTTCTAAACTGGTTCCCGTTTGTGCAATGGCAAAATGATGAACTCGTGGCAAAAGGCTGGACGTGGACACGCGGCGACGGCGAGCAAGGTGGTATCAGGATACTTGGTGTGTTGCAACGTATAGCCCTGTCGTATTTCTTCGCATCAATTATCGTTTACTACTCCAGGGTTCGCACAGCAGCCATCATCGGCGCTCTCCTGCTTGTACTTTACTGGATTCTTTGCCTCGCAGGAAATCCTGCCGACCCGTATAGCATGACCGGTTGGTTTGGAAACGGAATTGATAAAGCGGTGCTTGGCGAAGCGCATATGTATCACGGTGAAGGAATAGCGTTCGAACCCGAAGGTATTATGAGCACAATTCCTTCTATAGTGCAGGTGGTGATCGGGTTTATTGTCGGCAATTTCTTACGTACGAATAATAAGGAAAACATCTTTCAAACCCTCACTGTCTTATTCGTTGGCGCGGTGGGATTATTATTCGCCGCCTACTGGTGGGATCTCGTTTTTCCCATCAATAAAAAAATATGGACAGGCTCATTCGTTCTCGTTACTTCCGGTCTCGCCATTTTACTTTTAGGCGTATTTGTCTACTTCATCGAAATAAAAAATTTGAGGGGAGCGTGGAGCAGGTTCTTCGATGCATTCGGAAAAAACGCTCTCTTTATTTATGCCTTAAGCGGACTATTCCCAAAACTGCTGGGCATGACGCGACTTTCAGAGGGGCGAACCGCATGGGGATGGTTTTATCAGAATGTTACGTCCAGGTTTCCGGGACGCCCTGAGAATGGTTCGCTATTGTTCGCGCTCAGTTTTATTTTTCTACTTTGGCTGATAGCTTACTGGATGGACCGCAGAAAAATTTACATCCGGGTATAAATTTTTTTAAAAAATGCATCTTTACAGAACTTCGAAAGGGAATATTATCTCATATAACGGTAACGTATACCTGAACAATTCAGAATGGACATCACTTATCAACAGGAGCGGCCTGCATGACTATCTTTCGTCGCTAATCTCTTCTTCCCAAAAAATCGATGCGGCACAGTTCAGAGAAATTGTTTCTCAAAACACACTTCCACCCTTAACACAACAGGAAGTGTGGGCAGCCGGCGTAACCTACCTGCGTAGCCGCGACGCACGCATGGAAGAATCAAAAGACACGGGCGGCAGCGACTGTTACGAAAAAGTGTACACAGCGGACCGGCCCGAATTGTTTTTCAAAGCGATGCCGCACCGCGTTTCGGGACCTGGCGAAGAGGTGTACATAAGGAGAGATTCAACATGGAACGTACCTGAACCCGAACTCGCATTATTCATCAACAACAGCGGAACAATCCAGGCGTATACAGTTGGCAACGACATGAGCTCGCGAAGCATCGAAGGAGAAAATCCTCTCTATTTACCACAGGCAAAAATGTATGAACGCTCAGTGGCGCTGGGTCCATGCCTGTATATTCCATCCAAACCATTCGACCGAAACAGTTCCATCACCTTGAGAATCGAAAGAGATAACAATACCGCTTACGAAGGTTCGGTAAAAGTCGACAAGATGAAACGTACGCTCGAAGAGCTGGCCAAATGGCTATTCGCCGAGTTGAAATTTCCTTACGGCAGTTTCCTGCTAACAGGCACAGGGTTAGTTCCGCCCGATCATTTCACGTTACAGCATGGCGACGTTGTTCATATTACTATAGAAAACATTGGCACATTAAGCAACACAGTAAAAGTTAGTCCTCCTTAAGGCGCCTCAATGGCGAGCGCCTCATCTGCCAGTACCACTTCTTTGCGTTTTTCAAAAAAGCGATAGGTGATTACATAAATCATGATCGCCGACACAACAGCCGTCATAAATCCGGAGACCGGTACCATCACCGCTGTATAGCTCATCAGCGCTATGTGATACCTGGTAGACGACGTCACCTGTTTAATCTCTTTCATTTTTACCATTCCACTGGCCACGTAAAGTAATATTCCACCAATGCACGCCATCGGCACTTTTTCGAGATAAGCCGCGAGAAACGCAGCGAGCGATAACTTGAACACAAATTTCGCTATTCCGGAAAGGGGCGACACGGCTCCAAGACGAATGTTTACCGACGTGCGCGCCAATGCACCGGTATGCGGGAAGCCGTTAAACAACGGTGTAAATAAATTGACCATTCCCTGTCCCCACAACTCTTTATTCGGGTTGTAGGGAATACCCTTGTTATTCGCCACACGATCAGCCATCCTCGAACATAGAAGACTCTCGATAGCCGCGACAATGTAAATGGCAAATGCAAAATAAAAAAGGTCGAAGATTACTTTTGATGTCCAGCTTTCTGGAAGCAGCGGAGGAGTAATCACAAAAAAATCTGTAGGAATCGAGCCGTATTTGTCGGCAATCAAAATCAGGTTCTTATCTGCCCAGAATGTTTGTCCCGCAATAAAACCAAATGCCAAAGCGATCAGCGGTCCTGGAATAAAGCTCGACATCTTCAAAAATATTTTGCAGAAAATAAAAGTGATTGCTGTCATCAGCACTGCAAAAATGTTTGCCGACGGAATGTTATTGTAAAGAAATCTGAGCTGGTCAATTATACCGTAACCTACTTTCTCCTTTGAACCGAGCACTTCACCAATTTGTGAGAAAGCGATCACGATCGCGATACCGATTGTAAATCCTACCACAATAGAATGAGGAACCCGTTCAACTACTCTTCCGATCCGGAACAACGCGGAGAGCATCAATATTATACCCGCTATACCGGAAGCGAGAACAAGAAAGCTGTGATTGTAAACTGCCATCAGTCCGGCGATAACGGGAATGAAGGCGGCGGTGGGTCCATACACCTGGTATTTGGATCCACCAAAAAGCGCCCCGAACAAACCAGCAATTGCACCTCCAACAATTCCCTGTTCGGGGCGTAAGCCACTTGCCATTGCGAACCCCATTGCAAGAGGTATCGCAACAGCTGCCACGATCAAACCCGCGGTAAGATCTTTGGCAATATTTCGTGTGATGTTTCCTTTCTTTAAGTCTTCATAGCGGCCGTCATTAGGATTCATATAAAACAGGAACCTGTTTAACAATGTATCATTTTTCATGACGAGAGGTATTGAGGTGAACGATAAGGATTACAGCAGCGCGGCTTTTTCCTTCTGCCGTTCGTTGAACATGGTCCGGATAAAATTCACATGACCCGTTTCAACGGAATAGATCCCTCCTACTATCCCGATCCTTCCATCGGAATACAACGACCGGATGATGTCGCTTTCAGAAAGGATCATGTCTATGCTGTGCAGCACATTCGCATATGTGTATTTGTCCAGTTCACTGAGATGTTCAAACTCCGAATGGTTGATTCTGCCTGCTGCGGGTTTTATCTTTTCAAGTAAACCGGTAAGGTTGCCCATTTGCACATGATCGGCGGCGCCCTTTATTGCGCCACAGCGTGTATGGCCGAGCACCACTATCAGCTTTGATCCTGCTACTTTGCAGGCGTATTCCATGCTTCCGATCACGTCGGGATTTACAATATTACCGGCAACCCTTACGCTGAACATATCGCCAAGACCCTGGTCGAATATCAGTTCAACAGAAACGCGGCTGTCCATGCAACTGAGCGCCACAGCGAATGGAAACTGGCCATCCCGTGTGTCGTTAACCTGTTGAAGGAGGTTGCGGTTTAACTTAAGGTTGTTTACAAATCTGTCGTTGCCTTCCTTCAATACCTGGAAAGCGAGCCTGGGTGTGAGCGTTTGCTGAAACTCACGCGTATGTGTTTTCATTGCTTACTTTTTTAATCAGCGTTAAAGTGGGAGAATTAGAACAGTAAAAGGTGTCGGGGAATTAAGAAAGCAATGATTCGGGAGGGGGAGAAAGTAATTCACCGTGAAATACGAGGAGATTGTATGTCCGGTGATCGATGTGGCTCAGTCGCGGATTATTTGCACTGAAACCTTCATCGTTGTGATGGAGATATTCTTCGAGAATAGAAGAGTTTGACGGAACTTTTTCTTCAACTGAGCTCGACAGAGGGTTGGTGGTGTCTTCAGCGGTTTCCACCGGATTTTCTTCAGGCATGGCAACCTCTACCGATTGCTTCGCGATTAGTTGCTTCGCATTATATACGTATGGGAGACTAACCGTAAGCCAAAGCAGTGCAAGGAACATGAGTATGCCCCAGGCTTTCTGTTTTGTGCTATAGATTTCGGGTCTCCTCATCGTTTTCAGGGTGAAAAGTTAAGAATAAAGAGCGAAATCTCAGAACCGTTTGTGTAAAATGTATGTAAATCAAAGCGAAAACTGACCTTTCTGCATCTTAAAATCGACAAACCCTGTTAACGTCTCCAGCGGGCATGACTCCAGCGGTTTTTAATTTAGAAGCAAAATCCAACCCCAATAAAAATTTTATCGTCATAATTTATTCTCATAGATTTAATGGCGATAAAATTATCTTATGCAAAGAAGGAGATTCGTTGAACTGGGCGCAACCGCCGCAGTCGGATTCACTATTGTCCCCCGCCACGTACTTGGAGGCAAAAACTACATCCCGCCGAGTGATAAAATCACTCTCGGCTACATCGGCATGGGAACAGAAGGCATCAGGGAAATGCTCCCTATGCTCGAAATACCAGAAATACAAATAGTAGCAGTCTGCGACCCCTGCAAAGAAGCACGCGGTTACAAAGACTGGGGACCAAACTACCTGAGAGATGAAATCAGGAAAACAATTAAAGATGACAATTGGTCGCCGGGTGGTGACAACATCATTCCGGGCGGACGAGACAACGGAAAATCTGTTGTGGAGGGCTACTACCGGAACGTGCGCAAGATGAACAACTATAACTGTAATGCCTATGCAGACGCACGCGAGCTTCTGGACAAAGAAAAAGACCTCGACGCAGTTAAAATCATGACACCCGATCACCTGCATGGAATTTTTTCCATCGCAGCGATGAAGCGGAAAAAACACGTAATTGTTCATAAGCCTCTTTCCAACCGTCTCATCGAAGGAAAGAAAGCGATAAAAATGGCCAGGGAAAGCAATGTGATCACCCATCTCGTTCCATGGGATTACAACGGATCTATGGAACAGATTATGAAGTGGATCAACTCCGGCGCCATTGGTAAACTAAAAGAAGTTCATAACTGGACAAACCGTCCTGTGTGGCCGCAATATGCGGAACTTCCAAAAGATACTCCGCCAATACCTGAAGGGTTCGATTGGAAGCTCTGGCTCGGGCCCGAAACCGATCGACCCTATCATCCACATTATACACATATGACGTTCAGAGGCTGGTACGACTTCGGCGGCGGTTCGATGGCAGATATGGGACATTACAGCCTGTGGTCCGTTTTCAAAGCGCTTAATCTCACTTCACCGACTGTTGTAGAGCCGAACAGGAGCCATGTATGCAGCTTCCATGATCCCGTACCTTACCGCATCAACAACGATTATTCATTTCCAATGGCGAGCATGGTGCGGTTCAAATACCCGTCCGTTGGCAACAGGCCGGAAATTGAACTCTGCTGGTACGATGGGGGTATGAGGCCACAAACGCCAGAAGAATTGTTTGCCGACAACAAAGAATTGCCACAGGAAGGAATGATGTTCGTAGGCGACAAAGGAAAAATTCTGTCTGGCTTTAACCTGCAAAATCCACGACTGATTTCAGGAAGTAAAAAAGAAGAAACAAAAACAAATGACGACGACAGGGGCGAGATGCTTCGTGAATTTGTTGAAGCAGTAAAATCGGGCAAACAGTATCCGGGCAGCTTTCGCGAAGCGGAATATATTACCGAGGCGATCAACCTGTACGCAGTATCACTCAGAACAAACAAATTGCTGAAGTACGACGCCGCAAACGTAAAAATTACCAACGTACCGGATGCCAACAAATACCTCGACCGCCAATACAGGAGCGGATGGGACCCTGAATCAATCTAACATCATTGTAAATAACAATAAGACATGACAAAATTATCACGCAGGAATTTTATTCAGAAAGGCACCTTCGCTGCAGGCGCAACATTCGCCCTATCGCAATTACCGAAATCATTGTTTGCCGAAGCGAAACTCGCCAGTGTTCCCATCGGTTTTCAAACATGGGTGGTGAGAGATGATATCGGCAAAGACTTTACAGGAACACTTAAGAAGTTATCGGCCGAAGGATATACATTGACAGAATTGTGTTCACCAAAAGGTTACGGAGGGGGCTTCGAACCGCTCGCGAAAATAAAACCCGCCGAGTTGAAGAAGATGATGAACGACATTGGTATTTCATGCCCCAGCTGTCACTTCGGAATGCAGGAGCTGAACAATGATCTCGGCAGCCGCATCGAATGGGCGAAAGAAGTGGGACTCGAACATATGGTTTGCTCTTCTTTCGGATTAAAAGAAAACGCCCCGCTTAAAGATTATCTCGACGCATGCGACAAGCTCAACAAGGCAGGCGAAAAAATCAAAAGTGCGGGATTGCAGGCGGGGTTCCATAACCACTCCGTTGAATTCACAACAAGAGATGGCAAGGTGATCTACGACGAAATGCTGAAAGTGCTGGATCCGAATCTCGTAAAGATGCAGTTCCAGACTGAAGTAATCAACCTCGGATTCAAAGCGTCTACTTACTTCGAAAAATTCCCCGGAAGGTTTATTTCTTCACATCTCTCCGACTGGTCGACCAGCAAGGAATACGTACCGGTAGGGAAAGGTGTTATTGACTGGAAAGAATTTTTTGCTGCAGCAAAAACCGCCGGAGTGAAACATTATTTTGTTGAAATGGATCCGGTAACATTGAAAGAAAGCGCCGAATACATCAAGCAACTTT
The DNA here is from genome assembly GCA_016786745.1 of Chitinophagaceae bacterium. Taxonomy (GTDB): domain Bacteria; phylum Bacteroidota; class Bacteroidia; order Chitinophagales; family Chitinophagaceae; genus Flavitalea. The sequence continues at coordinate 23,206 of JAEUVS010000151.1, forward strand.
AAAGCGCCACACCCTTCTTGTAAAAGCTGATGATATTCCAGGTGGTGCCGTCACTCTTAACAGTCATGGCGCCTCTTGGAGGAATCATACTTTCATCGCTTGCCGACACACCAATTACCTGGCAGGTATATTTCGTCATCTTGTTTTTAATTACGATCACCCTGCCCGGCCAGCTCTTCGCCGAAGGCAACGTGCACGACGAATTATTATACGGATTGTTTACGTAGTGCGTTTCAATTCCCGCAGCAATCGAATAAGTTGGACCTGTTTGCGTGAACGTTTTAAACTCAGCACCGATTTTTGATACTTTGTATTGCCCGTTTACCCAGAGGCACCTGTAAGTTCCGCCCGAAGGAAAGTTTGATGCTGCCAGCAAAGTAGAAGAATTATCCGCGCGCACAAAACTTATCGGATATGCAGGTGAAAGATATTCAACGATAAAATTCTCACCGTCTTTCACAATGTCACCAACGTTTATTTTGAAAACTTTAGCCTGGTTCGTTTCCACACGCAATATTCCGATGTTGGGCGGCAATGTGATAGTTGATGCGGTTGTAGACGTAGTAACATTCAGGAAAGTGTTTTTATAGGGTACGGATCTTATCACACCATTAATCCTGTACATCATCGCCTGCACCGTTGGAAATTCGCCGGTTTGACTAATCAGGTCATGCGCTTTGTTTACCAAAAAACTTGTCGGCGTATACTTGTTTGTCGTTATCAAAAACTTATTGGGTGTAATTGACTGCATCGCTGAATTTCCTGCAACAACAATGTTGGGCGTAGGACCGGTCCAGAAAGGCGTTCCTTCAATCACTGTATTCGATCCCAGCCTTCCCGGCACAAACATCTGTTCTTCGAACATTGTTATGCCAATGAATTTATTACCGACACACGTTACAGGATCAAGGTCGATGCCCTTGCGCACGCCTTTTGGTTCAAATCCACCACCGATAAAACTGTTGTGTTCTGCAGTGCTTGCTTTAATTCCGACTTCGAGTCCTTCGAAAGCGATATCATGAAATACATGTCCATTCATTTTGGATGTTGATGTACTTGAGCTTTCTTTGATAAACATAACACCATACCATCCTCCTTTCCCATAAGTTGAGCCAGGTATGCCTGTGCCGAGCCTTCCACCATACCAAAAACTCCTGTTGTTCCAGTTTCCTGAAGATGAAGTTGTGCCTTTTATTGAAATGCGCAATTGCACATAATTGGAATGTACGTTGCGGAAATAAATTTTGTTGTACTGCGATCCGTCAGCCGCGCCTCCACTCTTATCACCTGATTGCTCAATACCGTATTTGAAATTTTTAACCTCGTTTACATGCACCTCGCAATTGTATGCATTCTTAAGATAGACGCCCGTGCCTGTATACGCGGCAAATCCCGCCTCGGTTGTGGCGCCTGAATTTTTTCCGATAATGGAACCATAACTTTTGAATTCCTGGTTCCGGCCTTCGATAATAAATCCAAAACCCTTTCCGAAATATATATCACCGTAGATAAGAAAATTTACTTTTCTCGTAGGGCCGACCGGCATCGCGATACTGCTGTTCACATAATATTGTCCCGCGGGAACAAGCAACACTTCATCTTTTTTCGCCGCATCGATGGCAGCTTTGAATGCGGCGCTGTTCTCGGTTCCGGAAGTGCCATTATAATCACCTTTCATTCCAAACCATCTTACATCGAGAGGACCTGAATACACTCTCTTAAACCGCCTCGTGCCGTTAACAATCACTGTTCCGCCATTGTTGGGTGAAGTGGCATCCTTCGCATCGTAGACAAAAATGCCTTCTTTGCCGGCGTCTGTAACAAAATAAGTAGTTGTTGTAGATACTGTTCCCGATCGTAACGCAGATAATGTAATGCGGGTTTGCGAAAACGCTTCGGCAGAAAAAAACAATACAACGCAGCTAAGAATTGGTATGAGCAGTTTCATAAAAAAGGATTTAAGGAAACGTGCTCTGTTTGCAAAAACTGATCCAACCGGATACGCCGCAGATTAAAAAAACGGCCCTACAAATTAAAATTCCTTGTTACGTGAACATTAAATGAATAAATTTAATCTAAAGTAAGTTGTATTGCATGAGGTATCATATTCCTATTTTATTTATAACTGTCATATTAATTTTTGCATCCTGTAAAAAAAAGTCTGACGAACAGCAAAAGCCCAATAAACCGCTAAACATCAGGGTAGCCGGATACCTGTACAGCGACAACTACTGGAATGACCATCTTCATACAGATCTATCACTGCTTACTGATTTGAACCTTGCTTTTGTAAATCCGGACGAGAATGGTCAATTCCTCGTGAATGATGATGTGATTGAACTCGTTGCGGCTGCACATGCAAAGAATGTGAGAGTGTATGCTTCGCTTGGCGGAGGCGCGGCGCCGGCACATATATCAGATCTACTGGAAGATGAAAACAGATCGGCGTTTGTTGGTAACCTGGCTGATCTTACCGATGAATTCGGATTTGATGGTGTAGATGTTGATCTTGAAGGTGATTTTATAGATGAGAACTATGCTGATTTTATCAGCGAGCTTTCTTCTGCGCTCAAAGCGAAAGATAAGCTTATGACCGCTGCGTTGGCAACATGGAACGGCAATACCATACACGATACAACTCTGGCGAAGTTCGATTTTATAAACGTGATGTCCTATGATCAAACTGGCCCATGGGATCCTTCAAACCCCGGCCAACATTCACCGTATGAAATGGCGTTGTCTGATGCGAATTACTATATAATTACACGCGGCATCAATTCTGAAAAAATTCTGATCGGTGTTCCGTTTTACGGATACTGGTTCGCAGCGGGCACGGTTGAAGGCCTGGCATATAAAGATATCGTTGCGCAATATCCCGGAGCGGAAAATAAAGACATGGTGGAAACAACCGGCGGTGGAAGAATTTATTACAACGGGATTCCAACCATTGAAAAGAAAGTGCAGCTCGCCGCGGATTTGAATACCGCGGGTATAATGATCTGGGAAATCAACCAGGACGCAAGCGGCGATAAATCATTATTAAACGCAATAAACAAACTCCGCTAACCTCACGCTTCACGGTTCACGGTTCACGCTCCCTACCTCCCCGGCCCACTACCCTGACCATCTCCTCCTACCCTTTGACTCTCGTCGTCGAGACTTGTTTTGCGTTGCCTTGCAGCTTTAACCTGTATATTACCGAAACGGTATGTGAAGTTTACTTTGAACTGCCTGCTCTCCCATCCACCATTACTGTTCAGCACCTGTCCCGCAAAATCACTTAACCCCGACCAGCGCATTGTCTGGAACACATCACTCACCGAAACTTTCAGGTTGCCCTTTCCTTTCATCATTGCCTTTTGTATTCCCGCATCGACAGACCAGATGGATTTTGTTTTGAATGTGCCCTGCCAGATAGATGGTGATGAATACCATCCTCCTACTTCAGCCGTCCATCCCTTACCTAATTTCGCGCTGTTTTGCATGAAGAGGTTGTATGCATAAACATCGAGGTCAATTGTTCTGCCTGTTCCAAAATCTGCTTTGAAATGCGAATAATACATATTCAGGTTCGCGAAAGAAGTGAACCATCCCAATTGTAATGGATAGCTGATATTGATGCTCGCGATATCCTGCGTGGCAAGATTCTTCTTCGAAATAAATGATTTCGATTTTTCAGCTGTGTCAATCAATTGAGTGAACACGTCGTTCACGTGGCTATAGTTAAGCGCAGTAGTCAGCTTGTATTTATATGTGTGCGAAATACCAAAGCTGTTCGTGTATTGGGGTGTCAGTTCGGTATTACCTTTCATGTAGGTGTATTCATCCAGCTTGAATTCAAAGGGGTTCAAATCCTGGTATGACGGACGATCAATACGCCTGCTGTATGTAATATTAAATTGATTGTTTTTTCCCTTCGCAAATGATATGGCAGCGCTCGGAAAAAGATTTACATAGTTTCTATCGAACGTCGAATCATATCCCGCATACTCGGAGCCGTTAAACTTTTGCCCGTGCGATGTGCCCTTCGCGATGGTTTGTTCCACCCTGAATCCCAATTGCAGCGTAACTTTTTTAATCGGCCTGTTGTAGTTGATATATCCAGCGTTGATATTTTCTGTGTATTTAAAATCGTTACTTCTGTCGCGATCGAGGTCTTTTACATCCTCCACTACATTATAACGTTTGAAATCGTTCATGCTCTTAACATAAGAAACTTTTGCGCCGACGGACAACTTCCCTTTTTTATAATTCTGTTCGTAATCTGCTTTGGCCGAATAGATATCAATGTCCGTTGGTGATACCATGTTGTAGATTCTCGTATCAGTGGGAATGCCCGATGGATCAAAATAAAAATTAGGTTGCATCTGGTCGGTTCGGATTCTGAACAAACCATAATCGGCATCGATATTCAGGGACCGGCCGAGCGTATCGGCAAACCTGTAATTGATATTGAAGTTAGACTGATCCCTTGTGTTGCGGTTCTTATTGTCGGCCAAAAGCTTTTTTACATATTGATTTGTTGGGTTGTACGAGATGTCCGTTGTACTGAAACTGTTGAAATCATTCTTTGAAAAGTTTCCGTTCATCATCACACCAATCGTTTGTTTGCTGTTCAAAAAATAATCGAAACCGGCTTTTACGTTATGGCTCTTGCCTTTCCACGTCATTATAGTTCTCTGATCGAAAACGGTATCGAGTTGGAGCCTTTTGAAGTTCATGAAATTCTCGTTGATCATGTTGCTATACGTGTAGTTGCCGAAAATGTTCACCCTGGCATCACGGTGGTTCAACGATAAACCACCGTTATATTTTGGATAAGTGCCTATTCCGTATCCCGCATTTACAGAACCATTTGTGCCGAACGCCTTATTCTTTTTCAGCCTGATGTTAATTATTCCTGCGTTACCTGCAGCATCGTATCGCGCGGAGGGATTGGAAATAATTTCTATTGATTCGATGGATGATGATTGAAGCGTGCGCAGGTAATCTGCCAGATCCTTTCCCGACAAAGGCGATGGCTTGCCGTCGATATACACCTGCACCCCATTTTTACCACTGAGGCTGAGGTTGTCGTCCCTGTCTACCAAAACACCCGGTGATTTCTTCAGGAGCTCGAGGGCGTCCTGTCCAACGGCGTTGATAGTGCCTTCTACGTTCAGTACCGTTTTATCGGCTTTAACTTCAACGATCGGACGGGTAGCCGTGACCGTTACTGCTTTAAGATCGCCATCAATTTTATACAATACTATCGCGGGTATCCTTGTTGTTTCCGAATGATCGAATGCTGTTGAGTTTTGTATGCCGTAGCCTACAAAAGATGCATTTATAAAGTACCTGCCCGGGGCAATAGCCAGGAACTCGTACACCCCGGAGTTGCCTGAAACCGCAATCTTTACAACTGATGAATCCGTTGTTTTTTTAAGGGTTACGGAGGCGCCGGCCAGGGACTTACCCTGGTCGTCCTTGATAGTGCCTGAAATGGATTGAGAGAAGCTTGCAAAGGGGAACAGGATCACCAATCCCGCAATGGCACCAATTAATTTCATACCGCATGTTTTGGAGGGGCAAAGCTAAACTTTCAGGGATGATAAAGTGTATAAGATGTGTTAAACGGTAAAATGAGAGCCGCAGGCGTATTTGCTTAAGTCATGAACCGATTTCGATACCTTCGCCGGTGTCATGAAAGGAACCGTATTTATTATTTTTACGCTGATCGCTTTAAATCAGCTTTCCGCGCAGCAAATCCGCCGGCTCGATAATTCAACCATAAGCGCTGAGGCCCTCACTAATACAATAAAACGACTTACCGACACGGCCCGGGTTACAGGCCTGGTCGTCGCTGTTTTTAACAATAACAAGCCTGTTTACAGTAAGGCATTCGGATATAGTAATGCCGATACCAAAACCCCGCTCGAAACAAACACTGAGTTTTATGGAGCGTCGCTCAGTAAAGCGGTATTCGGCGTGCTCGTAATGAAACTTGTTGAGGAAAATATAATTGAACTCGACAAACCACTCCAGGATTACCTGCCGAAACCTATTTATGAGTACCCACCTGTTAACGAAAGGGCATGGCACGAAGACTATTCCGATCTGAAAGCCGATTCAACATACAGGAAAATTACTGCACGCATGTGCCTGGATCACACTACGGGCTTTGCAAACTGGCGCTTCTTTGAACCCGACCGGAAGCTGAGGATACACAATGAACCGGGATCCCGTTATTCTTATTCGGGAGAAGGACTTGTGTATCTCCAGGTGGTGCTCGAGAAAATGCTTAACAAGTCTCTTGAAACACTAATGCAGGAGAAGATATTTAACCCGATCGGCATGAAAATGTCTTCATACAAATGGCAGCCCCGGTTTGAAAGTAATTTCGCATACGGGCATGATGTAAATGAAAAAGTATTGGAGAAGGACAAAGACAATGCACCGCGAAGCGCCGGTACTCTCGAAACAACACCGAACGATTATATCCGTTTTATGACTGCTGTACTAAATCACAAAATCATTTCAAAGAAAAGTACGGATGAAATGTTTTCACCGCAAATCCGCATTCGTTCTGCCAGCCAGTTCGGGCCGCTTTCAACAAAAGATGTTAGTGACAACGATCCCATTCAACTGAGCTATGGACTTGCATGGGGACTTTATAAAACACCCTACGGGTGGGGGGCATTCAAAGAGGGTCATGGCGATGGATTTCAACACTACTCTATCGTTTTTCCTGATAAAAAAATGGGTGTGCTCCTTATGTCGAACAGCGATAACGCAGAGTCTATTTTCAAGGAGTTGATGGAAGTGACCATTAACGATGTTTATCTTCCGTGGAAGTGGGAGAACTATGTGCCTTTTTCGCATTAGCCAAAATCGCTTCCGCGATTTCCACATCAATTTGTCCTGAGAATATCTTGTCGATCCATTGCCGGTATGCATGCAATTCGGCTATTTTTGAAACATACAATTCGGGATGAATATAATTGTACACAGGACCGTTTTCGAATTTATGTTGCACAGAGGAATTAATGCATACAACCATATTTTGCCTGTACCACCAGTAAATATTTTTTATTTCCCATATCCGCGGCCTGATCATATCATACATCATAAAACCCCGCGCGGCAAATAAATCGCGCCAGTACCCGATCCATTGTTCATTCACATGGTTCTGACCGCCCTGGGCAGGAATAGCCGCCGAAAAAATAATTACATCACTGTGTGTCGTGAGCGCTGTTACAAGTTGGCCAGCGTAACTTTCCCTGATATGCTCCGCCACTTCAAGGCAGATCGCGATATCGAATTTCTTTTGCAGGGTGAATCCTTTTTCTATATCGGCAATGACTATGCGATCCTTGTCGATTAGTAGTTTTGATTGATCGAGCCATGATCCCTCAATGCCCTTCAAATCTGTAATCCCGTTATCTTCAAATACTTTTAAAAATGCACCGGGTCCGCAACCTATATCGAGAACACTTTTGGGGTTGAACAGTTCCATTAAAACAGGAACGATCAGTTCCGCATCTTTTGTGCGATGAATTTCTGGATCGTGAACGTATGTGTCGGGCATACTGAAAGATGAGATTTTTACTTTTTCCTGCGACGTTCTATAAATACGGCCCTTCTTCCAGCAGAATCCTCAACCCCGGCTTATACTCCTGCAACGCTTTCACCACGTCAACCGACGTCTTCGTTTGAAACAGGTACACCTCCCGGAGGTTAGGTATCTTCAATAGATCCAGCACTGATTTGTCGTCAATTTTTGTATACGAAAGATTCAGTATTTCAAGCTTCTCAAGATTCTTCAAATGTATCAAACCCGATCCATCCAGGTTAGTTTTTTGAAGATACAAAGCGCGCAGGTTCGTCATATGACCTATATGATACAATGCATCATCACCGATACCGCTCGATACCAATGAAATTTTTGAGAATACATCCGAATACGGCGCCAGCTCACGAAATTCATTACCCGTAAAACGGGCGGGCGGAAATTTCATGGAGAGCATATAATAATTTTCATCCGCCAGCGAATCGCGCCGTATCGTAACGTTAAGCTGCTTCGCAAGGGTATCAAGTTCGCGTTGCAGTTGCTTATCTTTCAAAGCCGCGATCTGCAATCTTCTCCTGTATCTTTTCAAATCAGGCATCACAGAACCGACAGCAGCATTAACAGCCGTGTCTCCGCGAATCCCCTGCACGCGCACTTCCATTTTCGCACCCGATTGTATCCAGAATTTTATTAAATCTGTTTCAGGTGATGTGAGAGGAGTCTTACCTTCCGGAGGCATCCTGTCATCATCATCCTCAGGAAGCATAATGCGTTTGTACAATTCGCTGCTATCCGGGTTGTCGGCAACAATGCCCGGGTGTCCGCTTTCACCTCCCTTAACCATACTCCTGAACGAAGACATCGAAAATTCACCTTTTGCCCTGTCATCATTATGGCAACTTACACACTTTGCTTCCAGCACAGGCGAAATCATGTCTTCATACAACAGCATTTCAGATTCTGGTTTTTCTTCCGTTTTTTCCTTTGAAACAATCAACGGGAAATATTCGGTGAGATAATCTTCGCCATGCGTAAGCGAACCCCCAAGATGACTCGTGTAGGCCACCGCCGCATTACTCATTAGCAGTGCGACAAAATATAGCATGTACAGTTTCGGAAAACTGCGGTAAACAAAATAAAACCCTACAGTTACCAGGATACATGCGCCCGTAATGACCCCGATCCAGAAATGCTGTTGAAGTAATCGCCCGGTATAGTCGCCCGAAGAGAATAACAAAAACCCTGATGCTATGGCAACGACAGTAGACAGTGCCGCCGCAACAAGAATAATGGTCACTACATAATCGGCCTTCAGAATATTTCTCCGGCGAAGCAATTCTAAAATAAGCGCAAGAATTATAAGGACGATCGGAAAATGCAAAATAACCGGGTGAAACCGTCCGACTGTAAGCAGCCAGTAAGGCATTTCACCGGGTTTGAGTGATGGGAGCGCTAATAAAAGAATGGCAGGGACAAATAAAATCCCTGCAAGCGCAATGCGTTTGTATTTAGACACGGAAGCTTTCAATTTCACACGAGAATTTCTGACAATGTCCTGTTGCTGTCGGCGAATTGTGGAACATTAATATCCTGTGCGTGAAGCATGGTAAGATACAGGTTCGCGAGGTTTGTTTCTTTCGGGAATACAATATTCTGTCCTGTTTTCAGCTTACCTCCACCCTTTCCGGCAAGAACTATCGGAAGATTTTGTGGCGCGTGCCTGTTACCGTCGCGCAGATCGGACATGAACATGATCATTGAGTTGTCAAGCAGTGTTGAATCGCCTTCCTTTATGCTCTTTAGCCTGCCGATAAGGTATGCATATTGCTCGATGTGCCATGCCGAAATCCGCAGGTATTCTTCAAGCGTTTCGGGCTTGTTCATGTGGTGCGAAATAGAGTGGTGATTTCCATGAACACCGTCAATAAACGTGAAGTTGCGGTTACTTACCGAATTGCCGAACATGAATGTGCTCACCCTGCTCGCGTCGCTCCAGAAAGCGAGTGTCATGATGTCGAACATCAGCCGTGTTTTTTCGGTAACATCCACACCCGCGTACATTTCTACATACTCATCTATATTCTGGTTCACGCGAATCAACTCCTTTTTGATGTCGGGAGTAATTCGCGACGCGAACTTTTCAAGATTCTGCGTGTTGGAAATACGTTTCTCAACACTATAAATCGATTCGAGATATTCGGAAAGTTTGTCCTGGTCAGAGCGGCCGAGGTTATTTTTTAAAGACTTTGCATCGTCCATCACGGCATCCAGGATGCTTTGTTTATAAGGGTCATTCTTCGGTTGCCTGCCCGGTATAAACGTACGGAACAAACGGTCGAACGCAAGCCGTGGATCTATTTCTTTCGACATCGGCTGCAATGGTGTTTTCCAGGAAATAGCCGAACCGTACAGCCTTGTGAATCCTACGTTGATATCTACACCGGTTGTTATCCGGTCCAAGCCATATTCAAGCGACGGAAATAACGTCTGATCCCCTACATGATTGGCAATTATCTGGTCGACCGATACGCCATTACTGTTGATATTGTCGCCTATTGTTTGGGTGATGGACTGGCAGGTAAGAAGACTTGCGGACTTAGCATAATGCCCATCGGCCCCTTTGAAGATGGACCTGTGGTTCATCAGCTCACCGAGTACCTGGATATCGTTCCTGTAGTCTTTTAAAGGCAGGAGCTGCCTTGTGAATTCGAATTCTCTGCCCATTGTTGCGGGCGTCCAATGATCCGGGTGAATACCATTGGGCATGTAAAGAAATGCATTTCTTACCGGTGGTTTCCTGTAACTGCTGCCCGACCCGCCGAAGGCCATTGCTTCGAGGAATGGAAGGGCCACACATGCGCCCATACCTTTGAGCATTCTTCTACGTGATATCTGCCATTTCTTTTGCATATTAACCGGTTGACTTTTTTTCAAAATCGTTCAGCTTCATAAGGAAAGGATAGCTTTTCACCAGTTCTACGAGGAACAGTTCAGGATTAAAGTTATTTTCAAGAAGGCACGCATCCAGTTTTTTGAGGGCCGGCTCGTCCGTAAACAAGGTAGACCTTCCTAAAGCATAAGACAACAATTTCGTGGAAAAATTGCGGGCTATCTTCTCTTTTTCCTTCAATAGCAGCAATTTCAATTCTTTCGGGCCCTGGAACTTGGTGCCGTCCTGCATTACGCCACTGGGATCAACGGGCGCCTTTCCGTAACTATCGCGCCATTTACCAATCGGATCAAAATTTTCCAGTCCCAACCCGAGCGGATCCATTTTCTCATGGCACGAACGGCAGGCCGGGTCGGATCGATGTTTCAATAATAATTTCTTTAAACCGAGTTCAGCGTGGGCCTTCGGATCTTCTGTGAGCTCAGCTACAACAGGTGGCGGAGGTGGAGGCGAAATGCCGAGCAACTGCTCAAGCACCCACTTGCCCCTGTTAACGGGACTTGTACGCAAAGGGAACGAGGTAGTAGCAAGTACACTGCCCATTCCCAACACACCTCCTCTCGACGAATCGGTTAGCGGAACTTTCTTAAACTCGTTATCTGTTACACCTTCCAATCCATAGTAGTCTGCCACTTTATTATTTGCGAATGTGTAATTACTATTTATCAACTCCAGCATGTTCTTGCTGTTCGTAAGAACATAATAAAAATATTCGACGGTTTCGCGATACAGGGCCAGCCGCAGCGGCATATCGAATTCAGGATACTTGTCGGGATCTGCGATCGGTTGGTTGTCTATTAACTTGTTGATGCCGAGCCATTGCGTTGAAAATGTTTCCGCGAACCGTTTTGCTTTCGGATCGGCAAGCATGCGGCGAACCTGTGCTTCCAGTACGGCAGTATCATGCAACCTGCCGGTATATGCCAGGTTGAATAGTTCCTGGTCGGGCATGCTGCTCCAGAGAAAATAAGAAAGACGGTTCGCTACTTCAAAATGACTAAGCGGATAGGCGCCTTCTTTTTCCGGCTCTTCTTCTACCTTATATAAAAAATTGGGAGAGATGAGGACAGTTTTGATTGATTCCGCTATGCTTTCATCAAAACGTGCGGGATTGCTGAGTGAATCCTTTTTCGCGTAAACACTTTTAAATAAGCCAACAAGCTTTTCTTTCTCATTCTCTTTCAAAAATCTTCTATACGCTTTGCTGGCGAACGGAATAATTACTTCTTCGGCAGCCGACCCGGGTGAGTTAATTTCATCATAGTCGTTGCTGAATATTGATTTTATCCAGTTGATCAGTCTTTCATACCACGCCTGTTCGTAGGCAACCGGAACAATTTTCTTCCAGAGCGATTCGTCGTTTCTTAATATGGTCACTATTGAATCTGCGGCGTCGTAGTACCGTTCCAGTTTGAGCGGAGTGAAGAAAAGGGCCCCACCCTGGTTGTCGAATCCTCCACCACCTGACCCGTCGGATGGAAAATAACTGCGCGCGTCGAAATCAACACCAACAAGATCAAGTATCGTATAATGATATTCGTTATGACTCAGCCGCCTGATAGTTACCCGGCCGGGATTTTTTTCCTGGAGAGATGTTTCGAGGATACTGTTTATTCCATCGACCAGGGTGGTATAGTCGTGCATGGATAGAGGGCCTTCTGACTTTGGAGGCATCTCCCTTGTTTTGATCTGGTGCACCACTTTCAGCCACAGTTCGCCATCGCTGATGAGCCTGTCTTTTTCAGCGTAGTTTTCGAGGTTTACTCCACCTTTTTCTTTGTTAGTGTTATGGCAGGGATAACATTTTTTGCTGAGGATGGGGATGAGCACCTTGTTGTAGTCGTGCAGTTCCTGTGCAACTACCTGTGCGTTAGAAAGAAGTACGAAAAATGATATGGCAATGATGGCCCTGCGCATCGCTGAAATCGATGCCTTAAATTTACTTGATTTTTGCCTATAAAAGCGCGAACAAAGCAGGTTTAATGTGTGTTTTAATACAGGCAGGTGCATCACAGTTGCACGAAAAAAACATTTAAACCTCCTGCCTTAAAATTTCAAGCGGCGGCCTGTTCAACGTACCACGACTATTCAATAGCCCAATGACAACCGTAATAAACGCAATAGCAAGATAAATCACAAGAACCGGCATAAATTCCGGTGAAAACGGGCTCTCAAAACTATACTTCGCCAGCGCCCAGCTGCTTCCCAATGCAATGATAATACCTGTAGCAGCCGCCAGCGATCCAAGAAAAAAGTATTCAAGCGCAGTAATCCACAAAATCTGCTTCCCGCTGGCGCCGAGTGTCCGCAACAACACATTCTCCTGCATCCTCTGATATTTACTGATAAGCACTGAACTGATCAGTACCACCACACCTGTAAGAATACTAAACGCCGCGATAAACCTGATCACAAAAGCAATCTTATCCAGCAAATCATCAAGCACATTCAATACCAGCGCAAGATCTATAATAGATATATTGGGAAATTTCTTTACGGTCTCTCGCTGAAACCTGGCAGACACCTCATCAGTTGGCGCATGAGTTAAGAACACATGGAACTGGGGAGCATCCTCCAGCACCCCCTTCGGAAACACCACGAGAAAGTTCGCCTGTATCCTGTTCCACTCCACCTCACGAAAACTGCTGATATACGTCTCCATGATCACACCCTGCACATTAAATGACAGTGTGTCCCCGATTTTCAACCCGAACCGCGACGCAAACCCCTTTTCAATAGAAATGAATATTTTTCCATCAGCTCCAACGCTACCCTTCCACTCTCCTTCCACAACTTTCTCCGACGACGTTATCGAATCGCGGAATGTAACCCTGTACTCACGGCTGAACAACCGAAGCGACTGCTCCTTTGTAGTGTCTTCCTGCGCCATCGCCGCCGTTATATTGTTCACCTGCTCCAATCGCATGTTTACAATGGGAACAGTGGGCCTTACCGGAAGTCCGTGCTGCTTCGCAATTTGTAAAACCTCGTCGCGCTGTGGCGTTTGTATATCAAATAACACAATATTGGGCTGGTCGCCCGACGAAGTAAATTTTACCCTGTCAACTAAAATTGACTGAACAAAAAACAGTGTACAGATAAAAGATGCACCAAACCCGATAGACATCAACAGCAGCAGCGTCTGGTTATTCGGCCGGTAAAGATTCGATAATCCCTGTCTCCACACAAAGTTCCATGACGCAGGAAAAAAAGTTCTGATCAGCCACATCAACCCCTTAGCCATCAGTGTAAGCACCAGAAAAGTTACCAGTATCCCACCAAAAAGCACCACAGCTTTTACCGGATTATGCAGCTGCAGGTACATGAATAAATAAATAAACGCTACAATCAGTCCATATACCAGCCATCGCACCGGGTCTCTCATCGGTATCACGTGCTGAAAAGAAATACGAAGAGTGTTGAGCGGTGAAATTTTTCTGATCGACACAAGCGGAAGCAATGCAAACAAGATCGAAATAATCACCCCGAGAGCGATACCCTGTCCTATCGCCGGCCACGACACCGACGATTCAATTTCGAACGGTATCAGATCCTCGATTAATAGTGGAAGGAATTTTTGTATCACCGTTCCGAGCGCCGCTCCAACAACAGAACAAAATGTGCCGATACCAATGATCTGTAAAAGAAAAATCAAAAACGATTGTGATGACTTCGCGCCCAGACAACGAAGCACAGCGATTGTACCGATTTTCTCCTTCACATAAATATGAATCGCGCTTGCCACGCCAATGCATCCTAACAGCAACGCAATCATCCCGACAATTTCAAGATAGTATGTTAAGTCCCTGAACGATCTGCCGGTGTCTTCCTTTTCAGATTCAATTGTTTCATACCAGAATCCGTTCAGGTCGAGCCTCGGCTCGATACGTTCAATCAATTGCTGCGGATCAACAGGGCGATCAAACTTCATGAAATACCGGTAAGTGATCCGGCTTCCCTTCTGCATCAGCCCGGTCTGTTCAAGATAATCCATCGGTATGTATACGACGGGCGCAATAGACGCCGACAACCCGGTTTGTCCCGGCGCTTTCGACAAACTTCCTTCAATCACAAAATTTATTTCTCCAAGCTGGATGCTGTCGCCGGGTTTTGCATCATATTGTAACATCAGTGTTTTATCCACCAGGGCCGCCCGGCGTCGCCGGAAAGTTTGTTGCGCTGTTACAGGTACCGTTTCAAGTGTGCCATAATACGGGAAATCACCTTTTAACGCGCGCACCTGGATGAGTCGTGAGCCATTACCCTTCAAAAAAGTAATCATGGATGCGAAACTTCGTTCCTCCGACCGTTCATTACTTACAGAATCCATAATGTGCACGATTTCGCCTGGCGCCTCTTTGTTACCCGACAATTCAAGGTCGGCCCCGATAAGTGTCGCTGCCTGCACATCAATGTTTCTTCGGAGATTGTCGCCCAGCGAATACACCGCAACGAGCGCTGCGATACCCAGTATTACGGAGGAACCGAATAACAGCAGTCGTGAATAGTTCCTTCGGCTGTCGCGCCAGGCCATTTTCAGCAGCCACCGTATATCATACATGGTATTACTAACGGGCATGAGCAGTCGAATTTTCGTCCGCAATCATCTTTCCCCCTTTTAATTTGATAACCCGGTTTGTTTGCGCGGCCAGTTCCAGGTTGTGCGTAACGAGCACGAGAGTTGTGCCAGCCTGCCGGTTAAGGTCGAACAGCAGGTTCACCACGTTATTGCTCGCTTCTTCGTCGAGGTTACCCGTTGGCTCATCGGCGAAAAGTATACCTGGATTGGTGATGAATGCACGCGCCATCGACACTCTCTGCTGTTCGCCACCGCTAAGTTGAACCGGGTAGTGATTCGCGCGGTTGGCGAGGCCCACTTTTCCTAAAAGCTCGAGCGCGCGTGGCCTTATGTTCTTCTCGCGCCGCAGTTCGAGCGGAACCATAACGTTTTCGATTGCTGTAAGCGTGGGCATTAGCTGGAAGTTTTGAAAAATAAAACCTACGTGTTCGTTTCTTACACGAGCCCGCGCGTCTTCATTGAGATCGTTGAGCCTGATGCCCTTCAGTTCCACAAATCCCGAAGTGGGCCGGTCAAGCCCCGCACAAAGACCGAGAAGAGTGGTCTTGCCGCTTCCGGATGGACCAACAATCGACAATGAGAGCCCCGCTTCTATCGAAAAAGAAATATTATCGAGAACGGTCAGAATATGGCCGCCGTTTTGATATGACTTTGTTAGCTCCTGGACATTAAGTACCGTTTCCATCATCGGCTTTTGAATTATCCGTTAAATTTATGAAGGGACAGTAAAGGGAATACATAAACTTATGATAAAGATGAGAACATTGGTGTTGATCTGTTTTGCGGCCATTTTGATATCCTGTAATGAAAACAAAGAATCGAATGAAACAGCAAAAACTGATACCGCTGCTGCAAAATCAGAGCCAGCGGCCGCAGTGAAAAAAACCATCCTTTTTTTTGGTAACAGTATCACCGCCGGGTATGGATTGGATCAGTCGGATGCGTTTCCGGCGAGGATACAGGAAAAGATCGATTCGATGAACGTTCCATATAAAGTGGTTAATGCGGGCGTAAGTGGTGAAACAAGTTCCGGCGGTAATAGCAGAATCGACTGGATATTAAAACAGCCGGTTGACATCTTTGTGCTGGAGCTTGGCGGAAATGATGGATTGCGCGGCATTCCGCTCACGGAAACCAGGAAAAACCTGCAGTCGATCGTAGAAAAGGTGAAAGCAAAAAATCCTTCGGTAAAAATAGTTATTGCCGGTATGCAGATTCCTCCCAACATGGGCAGAAAATACACCACTGAGTTCCGGAAAATGTATCCCGAGCTTGCGGAGAAAAATGACGGAGAGTTGATTCCATTTCTGCTGGAAGGTGTTGGTGGAAATGCAGAGCTTAACCTGGATGATGGCATCCATCCCACAGCGGAAGGTCACCGGATTCTCGCAAACAATGTTTGGAGCGTGCTCCGTGGAATGTTATAACAACAAAAATCCTGTATATGGACCAGAAAATAATCAACCTGTTCGACGAATACACGCACAAGCCATTAAAGCGCGAAGAATTTATCCGGCGGCTCGCGAAGTTAACCGGGAGTATGGCTGCTGCGCTTACTGTTCTTCCCCTGCTTGAAGTGAATTACGCAAAAGCGGCAATGGTGCCCGAGCAGGATGATGATATTGTTGTGGAGGATGTTACATATCCCGGAGATGGCATTACAATGAAAGGATACGTTGCGCGTCCGAAAGGGGCTGATAAATATGGATCGGTTGTGGTGATTCATGAGAACCGCGGATTGAATCCGCACATTAAAGATGTGGCGCGCCGTGTGGCAAAAGCAGGTTTTGTTGCGCTTGCGCCCGATGCATTGTCCGGCACCGGTGGAACACCTTCCAATGAAGATGAAGCGCGCGAAGAGATAGGTAAACTTGATGCAGCTAAAACCCTGCAAAACTTTTTGAATGGATTGAAATATGTGGGATCGCGTAGTGAATCGAATGGGAAAACGGGTTGTGTTGGTTTTTGCTGGGGCGGAGCGATGGCCAACCAGCTTGCAGTTAATGATCCCCAACTCGATGCTGCTGTGGCTTTCTATGGGCGGCAGCCTGCTTCAGTTGATGTGAAAAAAATTAAGGCTCGCGTGCAGTTGCATTATGGAGGACTGGATGAGAGAGTGAACCAGGGAATTCCGGAATACGAAAAAGCGCTTAAGGATGCGGGAATTAAGTATGAACTATTTATTTATGAAGGCGCGCAGCATGCGTTTAATAATGATACCGCTCCGACGAGGTATAATGAGGCAGCGGCAAAGCTCGCCTGGGAGAGAACTATAAAATTGTTTAAGGAAGTAGTTGGTTGATTCCCCGCTGATCCCTCGCAGAGTTTACCCTGAGGCGTAAGCCGAATGGGCTCGGGATGACATCAGGGATTGTCATCCCGAACCGGTGCGTAGCGCCGTGTGAGGGATCTGTTCAAATAGTTTGTCAAATAAAATGCAACGGTAGCCGTTTATAGATTGTCAGCCGGTAAACCCTTGCCGTGAAATTTCTCCTCCTGCTACTGCTGGCCATCCCACTCTGCTACGGCTGTCTAAGAAACCCGGATTTTCATGCTGAAAGATCAGACCTCGCATTCGTACCCGTTTACGCCGACACACACAACCTGCGACCCGTAACCCTCGAAGCAACACGGCCAATAACCAATGCAGGCAAAATATACGTTTACGGAAACTATATTTTTCAGAACGAACAAAACGAAGGCATTCACATCATTGACAATTCCGATCCTTTACATCCTGAAAAAAAAGCTTTCCTCGCAATTCCGTTCAACACAGAAATGGCCATTCGCGCCAGCCACATCTACGCGAACAGCATCAACGACATACTCGTAATCGATCTCATCAATCCACTGAAAGCGCAAGTGGTAAACAGAATTAAAAACGCATTTCCATTGATAGCGCAGGACTATCCACCTGAAAGCGGCTATTTCGTTTGCCCCGATCCGTCGAAAGGAATTGTGGTAGACTGGAAACTGGAACCCGTTACAGAAGCAAAATGCAGAAGATAAAAACCTGAGCCATGAAAAAAGTTTCTCTTTGCCTGTTTGTCTTTACAGCGTTACTTCAATGGTCATGCACAAAAGAAGGAAAAGGATTTGTCAACAGTTCAGGAAAAGGCGGGTCGCTGGCGAGATTTACGATTGTCGGCAATTATCTATACACTGTTGACAGGAGCCAATTGAAAGTATTTGACATTTCACAAACGCCTAAAGCGTTGCTTACTTCAACCGAAGATGTAGGTTTTGAAATAGAAACTATTTTTCCATTTAAAGACAAATTATTTATCGGTTCAACAAGCGTTGTTCACATTTTTTCTATAGAAGATCCACAGCATCCGAAAAAACTCAGCACAGCTATTTCTCCAACTGTTATGCGTCGTTGCGATCCTGTGGTGGCGAAAGATTCAGTTGCATATACCACGCTGCGTACTAATGGTATTTGTGGTGGCGTTCGAAGCATCCTTGCCGTCTTTGACATCAAAAACATCGAAAATCCCGTTGAAGTTTACCAGTATCCCGTTAACGAACCTTACGGTCTTGGATATGCGGACAGTGCACTATACGTGTGCGACAAAAGTTCGTTGCTGGTGTTTAATATTTCCCGGCCATATGAGCCGCAACTGGTGACGCAGATAAATGAAAATGAATTCTTCGACGTAATCGCTGAAAATAATACACTTGTATGTTGGGTGAAACAGGGAATAGTTCTATTCGATATCAGCAACCGACTCGATCCAAAATTAATTACAAAAATTCAGTGATCAGGACGCTACTGCTGTTTGCACTGGCATCGCTCTGCAACTTTTCGTATGCCCAGAAATTTCCGGACTCGCTCTCAGCGACAACCTCATTTATACGCTTCAATCCGCTCGGCCTTGTTGACCTAAACGATATGAACATTTCTTTAGGTGTCGAAAAGAGGATCACAAAAAGATCGTCCTTCGCCTTCGACGCCGGGTTTATCTTTTATTCGCTTTGGATGCGCGATCAAACGCGAAGAAACACCGGGTTTATTTTGCGGCCATCTTACAGATTCTTTCCGGGTAAGAGTTACTTATTTCTCGAAGCTGAACTTCATTACAAACAAGTTACACACGAGCTTACAGATTGGGTGGGCCGCGCTGCGATAAATGACGTTCCCTCCTACGAAGAGTTCATGAATTTCCGGTTGAAGAAAACAGCAATTGGCAGCCATATCAAAATTGGCAGGCAGTATAATGTGTCGGACCGACTGTGGCTTGAAATTTATCTCGGGCTCGGTGTTCACTACAGGAAATATAAAGTGGCCGATGATCCCCGCATGCGCTACATTGTAAACGATTTATTTTTTGAAGTGAATACAAACGACGCCGATCTTTTACCGGCAGTGCCTGCGGGATTGCGACTTCTTTACCGGCTAAGCAGGTAATTATTCCCCGATAACAGTGATTACAATGTCGCGTGAACCACCATAATTTCTGTGTTCGCATAAATAAATACCCTGCCACATTCCCAACGCAAGCCGTCCGTTTGAAACAGGAATTGAAACGGAACTTCCCAGGAGCGAAGATTTGATATGCGCCGGCATATCGTCGGGACCTTCCGTGTCGTGCAGAAAATCCGGATCGTTTTCTTTTACCGCTTTGGTGAAGTAAGTTTCAAAATCTTTTCTCACCGTCGAATCTGCATTTTCGTTGATTGTGAGAGACGCCGAAGTATGTTTGATGAAAACATGGCAAATACCTGTTTTAATATTCATATCACCTTCTATCGCGCGTGTGATTTCGGTTGTAATAAGATGAAATCCTCTTTTACGCGGTTGTAGCTCTATCGTTTTTTGCAATACCATCATTTATCTTTTACACATCTGAATCCTGTATGCTCGAGGCCCGTGTCGGGCGACGCTTTCATTCGCGCTGATACGCGGTAGCCCGTACAATACGAATCGTGGCACAAAAACGAACCGCCACGGATTACTTTTTTTGGGATTGTCGGTTCTTCCGGATCGTAACTCTCATCCGGACCTTTGGGGTCCACGTTTATATTTTCGCTGACTTTTTTATAGTAGCCGGCATCGTACCAATCGCTGCACCATTCCCAAACGTTTCCTGCCATATCATATAAACCATACCTGTTCGGGTGAAAAGATTTTACAGGAGCGGCTCTTTCAAAATGATCCGCATGCGAATTTGAATCAGGAAAATGTCCCTGCCAGATGTTGGCCACCGGATGTGCTTCATCTGCCGGTTCTGATCCCCATGTGTACGGCTTGTCGATCAAACCTGCCCTTGCGGCCCACTCCCATTCTGCTTCAGTAGGCAACCGCTTACCTGCCCACTTCGCATAGGCATTGGCGTCATACCATGAAATATGCACAACGGGATAATTATCTTTTCCTTCAATTGAACTGCCCTCACCCTGGGGATGTTTCCAACTGGCGCCTTTCGTCCACTTCCACCATTCGTGCGGTGATTGGTGGTGGCCCGGTTGAAAAACCAGTGACGATGGCACGAGCACATTCTCAGGAGGCTTTGGCGTATTGGGCGGAAGTTGTTTTTTTAATTCGTCCCAGTCGGGTTTTTGTTCTGCGGTGGTGACGTAACCGGTTGCTTCGACAAATTTTTTGAATTGAGCGTTCGTTACTTCGGTTTCGTCCATCCAGAAGTCTTTTATTTTTACTTTATGGGTGGGGTATTCGTCGGAGCGGCCTTCATCGTTGGATGAACCCATTAGATATGTTCCTCCGGGAATAAGGACCATTTTCTCCGCAACAGGTTGCTCAGCGGCCGGCGTACCTGCGGTAAATTTCTCAAGTAGGGATAATGAAAAAAATAAAAAAAATGTTATGTACAAATATTTTAATAGCACGTTTATCCTTTTTCGTTGTGCGTTTTAATTTGCCCTGCGGGCGGCTTGCCTGTGGCGCTGAATGCACGCTGCGGGCGGATCTTAAATTACCACGTTCCCCGGTACCGGTGATCGCCTTTGCGATTCGTAATCGGCTTCAGCGGAATAGACAACCCTTTGGTCTCCTCAAGCCATCGCCACAACGCCACGTTCAATTGCTTCGCGATTTCCTGGTGAGCCGGGCTCCTTATAAGATTGTTCACCTCATAAGGATCTTCCTGCATATCGTAGAGCTGATCAATATCCCACACCCCGTGCGACCTGATAAATTTGTAACGACTCGTTCTAACGGCGAACTGCGTCGGCGTTTGGGGGAACGCATTCTCCCAATAATATTCATAGAACACCGTATCTCTCCACGCCGTTTTCTTTTGCCCGATAAGATTAAGAAAAGATTTCCCTTCTACCTGCGCGGGTCTTTTGATTCCAGCCATGTCAAGTATCGTCGGTGCGATGTCAATATTCAACACGATCTCCTTCACCTTTGTTCCAGGCTTTATTAACGATGGACATCTCGCCAGCAATGGCACACGCATGGATTCCTCGAAAGCGTGACGCTTGTCTATCAATCCATGTTCACCAAAAGAAAAGCCGTTATCGCCCATATATATCACCATCGTTTCTTTATCAAGTCCATTTTCTTCAAGATATTTAAGAACCCTGCCGATACTTGCGTCAATACCCAGCAGTGTTTCAAGATAGTCCTGGTAAAACTGATCGAAATCGGTTTGGCCGTGATACATATAATCCACGCCGTGCCAGCTATAGCGCTGTGCCTTTACCCATTCCGGCATGTCCTCGAGATTATACTTTTTTAATTCTGAAGAATGATTTTTTCCGCGTGTAAATTTCCTGCTACTGTCTGTCGCGGTAAGAAACATTGATGGCGGGTATTGTATTTCTATATTGTTGTAACGCCCTTTATCGCTTCGCGCAGGTTGAAATTCCGCATGCACCGCTTTGTGAGAAAGATAAAGGAAGAACGGTTTATTCTTCGGTTGCTTTTTTAACCATTCGATACTCAAATCGGTTAACAACTCAGTAATGTATGTGCTATCCGAATACTCCACCCGCTTACCATTAATATTCAGCGTTGGATTATAATAAACACCCTGGCCCTTGAAGCTCACCCATTGATCGAATCCCGGGCGCGGATCATCATTATCGCCACCCATGTGCCATTTTCCGAAGAAGCCCGTGCGATAACCCTGCTTTTGCAGGTACTGCGGAAATAAAATAAGATTTGCCGGGGATGGAGCCTCGTTGTCTACCACAGTATGTGTGTGCGCGTACTGCCCTGTTAGAATTGATGCGCGGCTCGGGGAACACAATGCGGTGGTGACAAAGGCATTGAGGAAATGCGCGCCTTCTTTCGCCAGCCGGTCCATGTTAGGTGTTTCGAGTCCCGGTACTTTACCGGTAAAGCCCATGAAGTCGTAACGATGATCATCTGAGAGAATGAAGATGACGTTACGTGGTTTTTGCGACCACCCTGTGAGGGTGGCTGACAGCAACAGGAAAAAACAGGTGATTTTCCGCATCACGCAAACCTAGGAATTTTTATGGCGCCACAACCGTTCTCCTGTCAATCGTATGCGCACTAAAATAGCCCAGCGCCCCTCCCGAAATATTCGTAATCGGATTCGATGGCGCAGCCGAAAAACCCGCCCCATCACCGCCACCAGAACGCAAAGTGTACCAGAACGTGAACACTTCTTCATCTATCGTCTGCATCTCGATCATCACCTCATCACCAGTCTTGATGTTCCTGGGATCATCCTTCTCTTCAGCGGATGCATCCAATTGCATCGTCACAAACTGCCCATTGGTAAATTCATCATTCTCCCAAAACACCGTGGGCTCTTTCACACCGTTCACATACTGCACAAAGCGATAACCGTTATTATACTCTGCAGGATCAGTGTAATCTATCGTAGCAAATTTGAATTGTCCGAACGGGCCGGGTTTAATATACAGGCTATCCATAGCAACCGGTTCAGGCATGGTGCATGTGGAGGTAAATTTCTCATCCCCTGTAACGATTTCTAACCGATAAATATGGCCCGGTGTGCCAGTTAGTGAAGTATCCTGATATTTTCCTGGTTCTGTTTCCTGCAATTCAAAGAGTTCTTCATTGTCGTACACTTTCACCACAGCGCCGCTGATCCTTTCAAAGTCATTAGATTCGTCGAAATTTTTTGAACGGGTGAGGTTTACGATGCAAACACCAGGTTCATTTGTAATAACTCCTTCCACCACATATTTTATGTCACTGTCCCTTACATCGATTTCTATCATCTTGTTACATGAAACAGTAACCATACCCACTATTACCCAATAAATTAACCGCTTAAACATCCTTTTAAAATTTAAAATTCCATGATATGGATGGCACAAACGTAAACAGCGATGTCTGCACCGCCTCGGTAATATCCGGGTTATCCTTCCCCTCCCTGAATGTAATCTGGTATGCATTGGCATGGCCATACGCATTAAACAAACTAAACGACAACTCCGAAGAAAACCGGTTCGTCTTCTTCAAATATCTTGTCGCACTTAGATCAAGCCGGTGATACGCAGGCATGCGGTATCCATTCCTTTCACTGTAATAAAAATAAACCTCCCCATCAAGCGTATACTTTCCACCCGGATACGTAACAGCATCGCCCGTGTAATACACAAACGTTGCGCCGAGCACCCATTTCGGATTGAGCTGGTACATTCCTACGATCGCAATGTCGTGCGTTCTGTCCTGGCGCGCATTGTACCATTTCCCATCATTGATACCCTCTATTTTTCTTTCCGTTTTCGACAATGTATAACTCAACCATCCGGTGAACCTCCCCGTTTTCTTTTTCAATAACATTTCTAATCCATACGCCCTGCCCTTTCCATATAACAACTGCGTTTCGATTGGATCGTTCGTAAATACCTTTGCGCCGTTGCGGTAGTCAATCTGATTCATCATATTTTTATAGTACAGCTCCGTCGACAGTTCATAACGGTCACCACTAATCGCTCTATACCAGCCCAATGCTACCTGGTCGGCGATTTCGGGTTTAATGATGTTAGTGCTTGCCACCCATTTGTCGGTCGGTGATCCTGCAGTTGAATTGGATATAAGATGCAGGTTCTGGCTGTTTCTTGTATACGACGCCTTCACCGACGACCGGTCGTTTATTTCATATCCAACCGACACCCTGGGCTCCGCATTCACATATGTTTTTACAATGTCTCCTTTGCCATATTTTATGGTGTCAATCACTTGCCCATTGTTATCGAGATTATAGTAATCTCCCCCGCCAACAATAGAAAAGAATGATACTCGCAGCCCATACGCCAAACTTAACCTGTCCGTCGGTTTATAACTGTGATCCGCATACACCGCATTTTCATACGAAAACCTGTCGGGCAGGCCCTGCGTTACTGTTCCCGTATTCCCTGCCACAGAAATTTCTCCCGGCCTGATGGTATGATATATCGAATTCAACCCGAATTTCACTGTG
Source organism: Chitinophagaceae bacterium (assembly GCA_016786745.1). Taxonomy (GTDB): domain Bacteria; phylum Bacteroidota; class Bacteroidia; order Chitinophagales; family Chitinophagaceae; genus Flavitalea. The sequence goes on from JAEUVS010000151.1 coordinate 47,676, forward strand.
CTACCCGTACCGGCATACCACTGCATTTCTTCTTTCACATTCCAATCGCGGATGCGCGAAAGAATCCTGTAGTCAGTTGATTCGCTATTGATCCGTATCTTATAATCATAATTGCTGAAAATAAGCGAGGTGTTCGAAAACAATTTTTTGTTGAACACGTGGTTCCACCGCAATGTGCCTGTCGCATTACCCCAGTCAATGCCCGCAAGTTTTTCCTGGCCCAGCACATCACGACCAAAATACCCCGACAAATAGATACGATCTTTGTCTCCCAGTATAACATTGAACTTCGCATTGAGATCGTAAAAATTAAGTTTCGTTGTTTTCAACGATGAATCACCCAACAATTTCAAAAACAAATCTGCATAAGTCCTGCGCGCCGATACCAAAAATGAAGAACGACCTTTCTGTATCGGACCCTCAATATTCAGTCGCGATGCTATCAGCCCGATGCCTCCACTTACAGACATGTCCTGGTTGTTGCCATCATTCATCTTGATGTCAACCACCGACGATAACCTTCCGCCGTAATTCGCGGGCATGCCGCCCTTGTACACCGTTACATTTTTTATCGCGTCGGAATTGAAAGTGGAGAAAAATCCGAGCAGGTGCGACGCGTTGTACACCGGCGCTTCATCGAGCAGAATGAGATTCTGATCGGCTGCACCTCCTCTCACATAAAATCCGCTCCCGCCTTCCGCTACCTGTTTAATACCCGGCAACAATTGCATGCTTTTCAGAATATCTCTCTCACCGAATATCACCGGAATATTCTTCACGTCTTTAACATTTATTTTTTCAACGCCCATCTGTGGACCTCTTATTGACGTTGGCGTTGCAGCCGTAACCGTAACTGCTTCGAGACTCGTAGTATCTTCTTCAAGTGATATCTGCTTTTCGCTATCTCCTATTAAGGATATGTGCGTTTGTGTTGTTTGCATCCCCACCGCCGACACGGCAAGCGTGTAATTACCTCGGGGCATAGTGAGAGAAAAAAATCCATATTCATTTGTTGTAGTCCCCGCACCTGTTTCAACAACAGATATCGTTGCACCAATCACTGTTTCACCGGTGCGCCCGGAACGTACAACTCCATGCACCGTTGCGTTCCCGCTCCTCGCGTTTTGCTGGCCGCGCACCTCAACTCTCCTGATAATAATATTGATACCCGATTGCACATAACGAAGTTTAGCAGGCGCCAGCAACTGGTTCAGCACTTTGTCTAACGATTGGTTGCTTACATTGATGTCAATATTTTTTACCGGCTCAATTAATTCCGCCGCTGCCTGGAAGCGAAACGGCGTAATCGTTTCAAGATGCTGCAAAATATCTTTTAACGCGGCCCGCGAAAACGATAATGAAACTTTGATGTCACCTGTTGTTTGCTGTGCCTGCACTTTCGGACCGGCAACGAAAAAAGTAAAGATTAAAATGAACCGGAGAACTTTGTTAAGCATCACTGACACGATGTTCCGTTTATAGATATGGATTTACTGGTATGATCGATGGCAATCTGTACACCCGTTACTTCCCGGAGCACATTCATCACTTCATCGATATCAAGTGTGTTATCGAGGTTGAGGTAATACCTGCAGTTTTTGAGTTCCGTATTCGTAAAAGTGAACGAATAGCCGTACCACCGGCTTAACAATCTCGTTATCCCAGATAGCGGTTCACCATCAAAACGCAGTTTTCCTCGAGTCCACGATAAAACATTGCTTGTATCCGCATCGAGCACTTCCGATTTTTTTGTGCGACCATCGTAACGCAATTTTCTTGCGGGTGTGAGTAGTGCGAGCTGTTTGTACCCGTCTTCTACCTTCACTTTCCCCGTTACAACAGCCACCGTTTTCCATTCGTCATCTTTATAGGCGGTTACATTAAACGACGTACCGACAACGGTTGTCGTTACTTCACCTGTTTTTATCACGAATTCATGTTCAGGGTCCTTTGTCACCTCAAAGAACGCCTCACCGTCAAGCTGAAGCTCGCGGTGTTTTGTAAATGATTTATTATAACGAAGAGTAGTGGAAGCATTCAACCATACTTTGCTGCTATCGGGCAATTGAACGAGATGGACTTTGCCATAGGAGTTAGTAACGGTGTTAAATTCTGAAGAGTCTTTATCTACGATGAAATAGCCAAACACGGCGATTCCAACGGCCACCAACAATACGGCCGCCACCCTCGCGAAAGGTATCTGTACAACCCGCGAGGGTTTCGCATCAATACTCTTGTTCAGTTTCGCGAGCATCCTGTTCCGCACTCTTTCTCTTTCTCCGCCCTCCCCTTCCCATACTACCTCCGCATTGTCAACCGACCGGAACCACTCCATCAGCAACCGGCGTTCGCCAGGGGTGATGGTGCCATCGGCATATTTTTGGATCAGTAAATTGACATGGTCGTCGTTCATGCATATTAGTACCACGAACAAAACAGATCCCTAAACAAAAAACGATTTTATTTTATGAAAACTGTCGCGGAGGGCTTTTAGCGCTTTCGTGATGTGGTATTCAACCGCTTTACCGGATATTTTCATTTTCCCGGCGATTTCCTTTACAGGTAATTCCTGCTGCCTGCTGTAATGGAATATGAGTCGCGTTTGTTCAGGCAGTTGTTCAATAACGCCACTGGTAAATTCTTCTATAAATTTAGCATCGAGTTTTTCTTCAACATCCCTCACCGAACTGTCGGCCTCAATGCCTGCAATCATTTCACGCCGGCGTTTTTGCCTCGCAAGCATCTTGAACACCGAAAATTTTACTGCTGTACCCAGGTACGACGACAATGTTTCTATCTCCACATCATTCCTCCTCTCCCACAGGCTGATCATCACATCATGTACTATGTCTTCGGCAGCATGCTTATCTTTTGAGAAAAAATATCCTATGGCGACTAACTTCTCCCAATAAAGATCATACACTTCGGTAAAAGCCGTCCTGTCGCCATTTTTGAGATCGCGTATCAGCTCCTTTTCAGGACGCAAAAGCAATTGTTTCGAAGTACGCAACATTCTTCATACCCGTCGTTTTATTTTTTCAGCGCGTCGTACGACATCCAGTCCACCTCCAGTTCATAAGGTTGGGCGGGTTTTTCGATCGAAGCGGGATTGGTTACCACCGACCAGGCATTGGTGTGCCAGAAATTCATCCGGTACCTTGTAGCATTCTGCGGAATGCCCACCAGCGAACCCTGGTAATCCCACAATATTACTTTCTCGTTGTTAACGGGGTTGATGATCCACCAGGTGATGCGGTCGGGAAACCAGTCGAACCCATAAGTATAGAAATTAGCGGAAGCATCGTATCCTTCGAGGGCAGGAACTTTTTCGGGTTGATTCTGGGCCCCGGTCAGCGGTGTTCCCTCCCCTGCATGACCTTCCTTGTACACCGTATTATAAATTATTCCCTTCGCCAGGTTGATGGTGCGGCCGATACGCTTCAACTTACCCCGCGGACCGGTCCATGTTCCCACATAAATTATGGTAGGATCAGCTATCAGCCATTCAAAGTCTATCTCGCTAAGGCCCGCTAAGCTGTCCATCTGGTAAGTAAAGTAACCTACAACGGCCCCTGCGTTCGGCTGAACCTTTCTGACATCGGGCACTTTTAGCCGTGAGGAGTACGTGCCGAAATGGGTAAGGTTGTTCGATATGATTTCCGGCCCACGCCCGGCGCCCGCGCTGTCGGCAGGGTCGATTTTAAACAATAGCACTTTCAATGCTTTGTCCACCGACGAAGGAGCGCCCGATTTCCATTTGAAATCCGACTTATTGCCTGTTGAACCATAGCGGAAATTTGCCAACGAGCCGTCGTCGAAGTTTTCGAAAAAAGAAACGTCTTCCTGGGCATATGTGCAGGACGCGGCGAAGAAGGTTATCGCGAATAAATAAACGTGTTTCATTTTGAGTGTACTTAATTCCTTAATATTTAGTTGAAGGTAGAAGATTTTGAATTTTGTTAACTATATGCGATTGTAACTTGCGCCTATATCAACGCTCCTGCGTAACTGAGATAACTTACTCTCCCCAGGACCTTCTGCTTCAACACTGTAATTATTCTTAAAATTTAATTTTTTATCTAAATGAAAAAAATGATTTTTTCCTTTCGCAAAGTTACGCTGATCGCAGCTGCAGTTGTCGTGATGGGCGGTCTGCTGGTAGCATGTAAAAAGGATGATGCGGTAGGCACGCCCATTCCGGCGGCGGGACTGATGGTATTTAATCTCGCGCCCGACCAGGACGCTGTGGGTTTTGCTTTGTCGGGTAACATAATAAACAACACGCCCCTCAGCTATACGAGCTACAATGGTTTTTATCAGAACATCTATACCGGAAGTCGTGAGATAGAGGTTTTTGGCTTTATGGATTCGGTTTTTGCCAGTTCGAGTTTCAATTTTGAAAACAATACGCAGTATTCGTTATTCCTTACAGGAAACAATGGCAAATACCAGGCGATCACAGTTGAGGATGCGCTGGATAGTAATGCTACCGCCGACAAAGCATGGGTGCGTTACATCAATGCGATTCCCGATTCAAGCGCACCGCAGGTGAAAATATCTGCAGGTGGCACATCTGTAGTGGATGAATCCGCTGCGTTCAATTTAGTTACGCCGTTTACCCCTGTTGATGGAGGAGATGTGACTATTTCAGTGAACAACAGCGATGATATTGCTGCAGGGCGCACGATCCAGTTGTCGAACGGTAAGGCTTATACCGTATTACTGGTAGGTGTTCCCGGGGCAACCGACGAAACCAAAAAGGTTCAGATCAGGTTTATCGAAAACGGAACGATCCCTTCTGCGGTTACAGATAAGTAAGATCCATGACGAACCCACAAAGAAAGGGGATGTAGTTTTTCACATCCCTTTTTTTTATATACGATCTCCACCCATCTTTGTGGTATGATCTCTTATAACACCAAAGACTGGTTCACATTTATATTCAGGTTTCATAAGGCCGATACATTCAGAAAGCTGATACCGTTAATGCTGGGCATCGCCGCGTACTCGGCAATCATCGCGTTCCTCGAACTGGAATACTGGCGGCTCTCGGAAAACAATCAAATTCGCAACCTGCCCGTAATGCATAACCTCCTCGGTTTTGCCATCTCGATGCTGCTGGTTTTCCGTACCAATACCGCATACGACAGGTGGTGGGAAGGCCGCAAACTCTGGGGCTCTCTCGTAAACAACAGCCGCAACCTCGCATTGAAAATAGGTTCATTCCTCCCCAACAATGAAAAAGCACAAAAGAACTTCTTTCAGAAAATTATTCCCGCATATGCGTTCACTCTTCACAATCACCTGCATTCAGAAAAAGTAAGAGTGGAACTTTTTGAGGAAGAAAGCGAACACAAACATCACTTCGACAAAATTGATCACACCAAACATATTCCAAACCAGGTGGCCATACTGATGTTTCAACACGTCCAGGATATGTACAAAGAAAATAAAATCACCGGCGATCAGCTTATTGTGCTGAACAATGAGTTGATGTCATTCACCGACATCTGTGGGGCATGCGAAAGAATTAAAAATACTCCTATCCCCTTTTCCTATAGCGTATTCATCAAGAAATTTATCTTCTTCTACATCATGACCCTTCCATTCGGGTATGTATTCAATCTCGGCTACCTCGTGGTACCGGTAGTAGTTTTTATTTTCTATGTGCTCGCAAGTCTTGAATTGATTGCGGAAGAAATAGAAGACCCGTTTGGTGGAGATGAAAATGATGTGCCCACTTTGAAACTTGCACAGAATATTCAACGCACCGTGCATGAGATATTGTGAGGCGTGAAGTGTGAGGCGGGAGATCAGACGATGTTTTGAGCGCGTCCTTCACTAAATGCTTTTACATTTTCGATGGTCACCGCTAAAATTCGCTGGCGTGCCTCTTTCGTCATCCATGCATTATGCGGGGTAATCACGCAGTTCCGTGCGTTTAGAAGTGGGTTATCGCTGCGTGGAGGTTCCTGTGACAGCACGTCGAGACCTGCGCCCGCAATCTTCCCGCTATTCAACGCATCAGCGAGATCCCGCTCGTTGATTAGCTGGCCCCTCGCAGTGTTCACAATAAATGCAGATTGTTTCATTAGGTTCAGTAAGCGTGCGTTTACAAATTGCATATTATCCTGGGTGAGTGGACAATGCAATGAAATAACATCACTCTCAGAGAAAATAGTTTCGATTGACGCGAACTTTCCTGGTGCGCCGGGTTTTTCATGACGGCTGTTATAGATCACATGCATACCAAATGCAATACCGATCCGGGCGGTTTGCCTCCCTATATTTCCGAGACCGATAATACCGAGAGTTTTCCCGGACAATTCGGTCAATGGCGTTAACGCATAACCAAAATCGGGCGACTTCACCCAACCTCCGTCGGCAACAGATGCGGCATGCACGTCGACGCGATTCGATAAAGTAAGAACGAGTGCGAATGCATGCTGCGCAACTGAATCGGTTCCATATGCAGGCACATTGCTTACAATAACGCCCCTTTCCTTTGCTGCATCAACGTCAATAATATTGTAACCGGTGGCAAGCATGCTGATCAGCTTTAGTTCCGGAAGATTCTCAATCGCGTTCCTGTTTACCGGTGTTTTGTTACTGAGTATAACCTGGGCGCCGCGGCATCTCTCTATTAGCTGGCCGGCAGGTGTCCTGTCATAAACGATTAATTCTCCAAACTGTTCAAGAGGCTTCCAGCTTAAATCTCCCGGGTTAAGCGCATATCCGTCGGCAACAACAATTTTCATTTCTAAATTTTAATTTGACCAAAATTAGTGATGAGCGGCTTCGGTCCGGCAAACAGTAAGTGTAAATTTATTATCTCAACAACTTACGATGAAACTTTTTACTCTCCTGCTGGTGATTACTGCTGTTCCCGGGCTCTCGCAATTCAGTACCGGCTTCAAATCTATCACTCGTTTCGACAGCAGCCGTCCGCCCGTGGAAAAACAGGGAGATAAGGAGCACGGCCGCATAATACAGATTAACGTGTGGTATCCTTCACAAAAAACAGAAAACCGGATGACGTTTCGCGATTATGTCGGCCTGGCAGGACTCGAACTCGATTCATCACTTAACAACGACTGGTACACGCTGGGTTTAAACAGGTATTTCTCGTGGCCCGAATCCGTGAAGTTCGAAAAGAAAAAATTCATCGATTTTATTGAACGGGAAGTTCCAATGAATGCCTCAAAAAATGCACCTGGGTTGGTTGAAAAGTTTCCGCTCATCATACTTGTACACGGTTATGCGGCAGATTATGCATTTGTGGCTGAAAAGCTTGCCAGCAACGGATTTGTGGTAATGCATGTTCCCGTAAAGGGTACGCTGCAAACAGAACTTGATTACCAGGAAAAAGGACTCGAATCACAGGTACTGGACTACGAATATGGATTGTGTGTTTTGAAATCGGAGTTTCCTGTATTTACAAATGAAATTGGCGTGGCAGGGTTCAGCTTCGGGGGTCAGTCGGCCGTTGCCATTGCCCTCAGAAATAACAATGTAAAAGCGATCGTGAGCCTGGATGGTGGCATAGGATCGGCGTTTGGCGCACAATTACTGCGGGCGCAGTCTTTTTATGATGTAAAGAAATTAAATCAGCCCCTGCTTCATCTATATAACGCCCGTGATTCGTACGCTGACCTTTCATGGATAAAAGCTGCACCTCAGCGTTCACGATGGCTTGTTGCAATGAAAAATATGGAACATGGTCATTTCACCAGTTTTGGCATGCTGAACAGCTGGTTGCCGGGGATAATGGGTAAAGACGCCCCGGACCCTGGCAGAGGCTATGAGGCGGTGATGGAGCTGACAGGCAAGTTCTTTACCCGGCTCATTAAAAATAAGATGCCGGTAAACGAAAATTTCTTTGCAGAGGTGATGAAGAAAAACGGATGGATAAAAAAGACTATCGAAAAATCTGAATTTATCTCATGATGGCTGCAAAAAACCAAGCCAGGATGAATATCCTGGCTCTACCGGTTTAGGGCTGGTCTTTGATTAGTGGCTCTAAAAAAATTCAGTACACACATACATCGTTGGTTTTTAAAAAGGTCATCACGTTTTTTTAAAAAGTTTTTTTCTCCGGTAGGGCTACCTTTAAGTATGAAACATTTGGCAACAACAGCTCTTGCATGGATTTTTGCGTTTTCGCTCAGTGCCCAGTCTTCGAAGCTTCCCCGCATCGCGATTGCATCCTTTGGAATCGAATCGAGCACCTTTTCGCCTGCACGCACACACGAAGAAGCCTTCCATGCACGGTATGGAAACGATGTGTTCAACTCCTATCCTTTTTTGTCGGACACCTCATCCCTGCGCAAAAGAGCTTTGTACTTTCCAACTGTCGCGGCACGTTCGCTGCCCGGCGGGGCCGTTACCCGCAAAGCATACGAATCGATTGTTAACCAGGTAATCGACGCGCTGAAAAAAAATCTACCATACGATGGCATGTTGTTAGACATTCACGGCGCAATGAGCGTAGCGGGATTGGATGACCCCGAAGGCGATTTCATTTTACGTGTACGTAAAGCCATCGGCAAGAAACCTATCATTTCTACCTCAATGGATTTACATGGAAATGTGTCGTGGCGCCTTGCAGAAAATTCCGATCTCATCACCTGTTACAGGATGGCTCCTCATGAAGATGCGATGGACACCAAGCAGCGCTCCGTGGAAAATCTTCTTGAAAGAATTGAAAGCGGCAAAGGCAAGCCTCCATATAAAGCGTATGTACCCATTCCGATTTTATTGCCGGGTGAGCAGACCAGCACGAGAATGGAGCCGGCAAAAAGCATATATGCGCAGGTAGAGCCCGCTTCAAAACAGGATGGAATTGTTGACGCAGCAATTTGGGTGGGATATCCCTGGGCCGACGAACCGCGCAATCATGCCGTGGTGATGGTTACCGGTGATGATAAACAAAAAGTAACTGCAACAGCGGAACGACTTGCCAAAACTTTTTGGGACTCCCGGAAGAAATTCACATTCGTTGCACCCACCGGCTCTCTTGAAGAGTGCCTTGCAAAAGCATTGTCAAGCAATACGCCACCGTTTTTTATAAGTGATTCAGGTGATAATCCAACTGCGGGTGGCGCTGGTGACGTTACGTGGACCCTGCAGCAGATTCTCGCGCGGCCGGAGTTTAAACCGGCTGATGGTCCAACTGTTATTTATGCCTCCATACCCGGTCCTGACATGATTAAGAAAGCGATTGCGGCGGGGCAAGGCGCAAAAGTAGAAGGATATGTTGGCGCCGCGGTTGACGCAAGATATGCGCCTCCGCTATTAATTTCGGGCACTGTTGAATCTATTGTGCAGGGCGACAGAAACGCGGAAGTTGAGGCGGTGATAAAAACAGGCAGTGTGCATATTATCGTAACACAAAAGCGCAAGCCGTATCATAAAGAAGAAGATTTTACGCGCCTCGGATTGCAACCTCGCAAGGCGGACATCGTAGTGGTAAAAATCGGGTACCTCGAGCCGGAGTTATATGCGATGAGAAATGGATGGATGCTTGCTCTTACCCCGGGAGGTGTTGATCAGAATCTTGAGAGGCTGCAATACAAAAGAATTAAGCGGCCGATGTTTCCTGTAGATAAAAATATGCCCGACCCCGATCTTAAAGCGAAGCTTGTGCCCCTGTCCGATTAATAACGGCGGGTTTGGATATAAAAATTTGGGTCTATACTCAGCTCGGATTCATTGTTGTTAATCCGGACAGCTTTCCAGCTTGTTTCGGGATAGATAAAAAATTCTTTGCCGCGTGAGAACGAAATCTTCAATGGTAAATCAAATGCCTCTACACAGTTTGTCCAGTGAAAATTAAGTGAATCTCCTTTAATGAAATATTCGAATAGAGGAACATTAGTTGTGTTTAGATACTGGTCAAACACTTTCGAAAAATCTCTGCCTGATATTTTATTGAATATCGACAGGCAATGTTTAGTTGATATAGTAGAATGATAAAAGTAGCTATTCAAATTCTTTAAGATTTTTTTGAAAATTGAATCTCCTGTAACCTGCCTTATGGAGTGAAGCATCGCGCTTCCTTTGTTGTATTTATCCGATGTATTTGATCCAGTAATCGGCACGTTATTTTTGATTTTTTTATTAATTCCCAGGGCATATTCGTTTCCCGCTTCTTTTCCAAAAAGAAATTCCGTGTATATTGTTTCCATGTATTTCGTAAAACCTTCGTGAATCCAGCCATCCTGGGCCGCGGTAATGTTGTTGCCAAACCACTCGTGAGTAGTTTCGTGCATCAGGATAAAATCCCACAGTTCACTCCACCTCGTGCCTGAAATATTACCCCGCAAATATCCATTCTTAAACCCGTTACCATACGCAATAGCACTTTGATGTTCCATACCCAGCATGGGTGCTTCCACCAACTTATATCCATCTTCATAAAATGGATAAGGACCAAGCCACTCTTCCAAAAAGTTAATGAGGGTGTCCACCTGGCGAAAATGCGTTCTGGCAATTTCAATATTGTAATCGAGCACCCAATAGTCGATGTCGAGATTGCCGTTTAAGCCTTTCATAATTTCATTCCAGGTAACATATTTACCTATATAGACAGCGATATTATAGTGATTGATTGGGTTTACAACCTGCCATGTCCAGGATGTGGTGAGGTCACTATGCCGAACTTTCTCAATTAATCTTCCATTTGAAACAGCAATAAGCGTGTCAGGAGCGGTAATGCTGATCGACATTCCGACGTCGGGCTCGTCGTACATTACGTTTTTACACGGCATCCAGATAGCGGCTCCTGTTCCCTGGCATGCGATGCTCATCCAGGGCCGGTTGAGGTTATCCCTTTTCCAAATCCATCCACTCGTGAATGGAGGATTTCCAGAGTCGGGCGGTTTGCCTTTAAATGATATGAAAACAGAAACGGTGTCTCCTTTTACGATTTCACGATTGAACGATAGCAGGTATCCGTCGCCTTTTCTTGCGTATTTTATTTTCGAATGGCTGGAGGTAACATTAGTTACTTTCATCGGGTCCGCCAGATCGATCTTCATCACGCGGCCCGTGTGCAATGCTGTGAACTGAATTATATTTGTTCCTTTAATCGTTTTTGTGTTGTAGTCAGGTGAAACGGCTATCGTATAGTGGAGCAGGTTCCACCATGCGTGTAAGGAGTCTGTTTCTTCAGGCATATTTTCTGTGTAAGGCTGTGCTTTCACACGTCCCCACATCAACAATAGCAACGTAAGACGATAAATCCACCTCAATTAAAAATGATTTGGGGACTTTCAAATATAACTAAATAATTAGTGATATAACTAAATTTTTAGTTTTACCAACTCCACTTATCTGAAGTGCGAAACTTTACCGAAAGTTCCAGCTACCTGAACATCACCGTTTTTCCGGTTTTTGCAGATTCGCGTGCGGCGTCCAGGATCTGTACCACTCTTAAATTATTTTCGAGTGAATACGGGCCGTATTTCGGAATTTTTATTTTGCCATTGATCACATCAACGAAGTAAGAAAACGGATCTGTGTACACGCCAGGTTCCTTTTCTGTAACAAACATACCGGCTTCCTGCTTCTGTTTCCTGTTACGCACGCGCATATTGTTCCTGTCGGGCACTATCACGTAACCCTCGTCTCCATATACTTCCATATCCTTCCTTCCAAAAGGCCAGTTCCATGATGCCTGTATAATAGCCTGTGCAGAAGGATAAGTAACGACAATAGTGGCTTCATCATCCACCTTCGGATATACATCCGGTTGTAAATGCTGGGTGACCGCTGTTACCGAAACAGGCGCCTCGTCCTGCATCAGGTACGTCATAATATTCGCGCCATAACATCCAAAGTCTATCAACGCGCCGCCGCCATTCTCCACGGGATCGGTCAGCCAGTTGAAAAACTCCCTGCTTACATTTATTTTCTTTGGTCCTTCATGACCATGATGAAAGACTGTCTTCGATATCTTTCCCACAAATCCACTGTCCCGTACCAGTTGATACGTTTTCTCCGTTGTAGGGTACCACGAGGTCTCAAAATTGGTGAGCAGGTGTATATTATTCTCCTTCGCCAGTTGCTGCATGCGTTCCGCCTGTTCGTTGGTTACTGCCAGGGGCTTTTCGACCATTACATGTATTTTTCTCGGGGCACACGCTTCAACCGCAGCCAGGTGCTGGTTAATAGAACCGAATACAACCACCGCTTCCGGTTTCACCGCATCCAGCATCCTGTCTAAATCTGAAAAGAACAGCGCTTTCGGCAGGCTGTATCTTTTCATGGCCCGCTGCCACAGGGTGGTATCTTTTTCATAAATACCCACCAGTTGGATATCATCCTTATTCTTTCTTCCCAAAATCCATGGAACATGGTCGTGACTGATACCGGCAACCGCCATACGAACAGGTTTCGGTTTCGGTTGGGCAACGCCGTTGATGGCGAGAAGCAGGCCCATAATAGCAAGTAAATGGCGCATATTTTTCATTGACTATGTGTTTACCCTTAGCGAAGCAGGAACATCCCCCGAAGTTTATTACAAACGGCTTAAATCATTTAATAAACCCCTGCCTTCCGCCGTATATTAGTGTTGAAATTATTAATCTAAACCCAGAAAACCCTTAAAATCAAAAGTCTATGTTATTCTCGACCGTAGTAATCTTTATTGCATACTCGATCGTCTACTTCATTGTTTCTCAAAGAAAAATGAAAAGATTAAGGAACAACATCGTAACCCTTAACGCTAATCTGCAGGAAAAGAACGCTCTTCTGCAGAAAGCGAAAACCCAGAAGACTCCGATGGCGGTACACTAATTATCGTATTTTTTCGATCGTAAGTTCCGCAAAGTAATATTCCCTTGCAGTAACCCTGCAAGGTTTTTCTTTTTTATAGAAACGCGGGGTTCACGCGAACCTATCTCATATTGATATATTTGATCCGGTGGTTTTTGCGGGTGAAATTATTGGGGGAATGCTTTCGCAGTAACCAGCCTGCGCCGAAAGCGAGCGCGGAAGAACCGAGTGTAACGATGTAGTCTTTGTCGCCGAGATTTTCGCCGCGGTACAATCCATTCACCACATTTAAAATAAAATAGCCACCACCACCTATCATCAGCAAATCCGCAGCACGGTTGTATGCGTGTCCACGGTAACGGAAAATTCTCACGCGTGCAATTTCACTGTAATGCCACGCAGTAAGAAAAGACACCGTATCAAGAAGCACGCCACCATAGCTCGTATACATCTGCCGTACATTAATATTTCTTAAAAAAACACTATCGTTACGAATCTGAGTGATGATACCCTCCTGGACACTACCGGAAGAAGTAAGAAAAGTTATTGGAGAGCCAACGCCAAAATTTTTGACAATTCTGCCGTTCTTTTTTTGCACGCTGATAAAATCTGATAGCTGCGACGATGCAACCAAAGGTGCCAGTATCCACAATAAAAGCGCACTAAAAACCCGCATACGCTAATGTATGCATGATCGTTATACAAACTTGTTAAAGTGTTGAAGGAGTTTTTTTATTTGTGGGGTAAACATCTTTTTTCATGGAAGGATGCCTTTAGAAAAAAAACTTAATTTAACAGGATGAAACTCTTCCTCCTCTCCCTCTCCTTTCTCACACTCACCACAGGCGATAACAAACCGGCTAAGGTAACCTTCACCATACAAAAGCGAATCGCGGTAAACGGCAGCGACAAATACAAAATTGTAAAAGAAACCCGTCAGTGGGAACCTTCAGAAACCGCAATAATAATCTGCGACATGTGGAACCAGCACTGGTGCAAAGGCGCCACACAACGCGTAGCTGAACTCGCGCCACAAATGAACAGGGTGCTAAACGCCGCAAGAGAGAAAGGATTTCTGATCGTTCACGCGCCGAGCGACTGCATGGAATTTTACAAAGAATACCCGCAACGCAAAACAGCGTTAAAATATTCCACCCCGCAAGACGAATACATAGAAGGAAACAAACTTCTGCCTGCGGAAGCAAACGCAAAGTGGCCGGTGGATCAATCAAACGAAGGCTGCAACGACACACCCCGCTGCGAAGTGCGGAGCCCATGGAAAAGCCAGATCGAACTGCTCGACATAAAAGGAAACGACATCATTTCCGACTCAGGCCCTGAAATGCAACGACTCTTCAAAGACAAAGGCGTCAACAGGGTTGTGCTGATGGGCGTGCATACAAACATGTGCGTTATCGCGCGGCCGTTTGGTATGCGCAGCATGATCACCAGCGGTAAAGAAGTTTACCTGATGCGCGATATGACCGACCTGATGTACGACGCGAGAGCCTATCCCTACGTAAATCACTTTGAAGGTTTAGGATTAATGGTGGAGTATATTGAAAAATTCATCGCGCCAACAGTCGTATCAACCGACCTTACCGGGCAGCCTGCTTTTCGCTTCAAAGATGACCCGAGAAAAAATTAAAACTGCCCGCTCGCTCCACCGCCCCCGGTTGAACCTCCGCCAAACTTAAATCCCGGTTCAACGGCAGCTTCCGGCTTGAATGTTTCTGACACTATCAATCCTTCAACGTGCGATTCATACTGCGATATATTTTCATCCGGCGCTTTGTCTATAATGCCACGTCTTGGTTTTTTGAGGTATTTGATAACGAAATACGACACCAGGATGAGGATCATACCAGCAAGCGTCATCACCTGCTCGATGGGCGCAATCGAAAAGTATGCCCGGAAGGTAAATACAGCAACTGCCGCGAGTAATAAGCCTGTGCGGAGGAGTAAGGCTTCTTTAGTATAAAGCGCGCGCCAGATATAAATTGCGGGAATAAGAAAAGTGGCGATCCAAAAAAATATCCCTCCGGGAATGACAGCATTCCCGGGAAGGCTAAACATCGCTATGCTCAACTCGCGCACTACAAAATAATTTACAGACAGATAAGTTGAAACGAGCGACAAAAATTCTAACATCATGATGCAATAGCGGTAATGTCGCCACCTGTTATCATTTCTTTTCGAACGCGCAAAAAGGTATACAGCCAACGATACAATCATGGTAACAAACGGCAGAATAGTTTTAGCAATTGCGCCAAAAGGCGTTATAGAAAAAAACAACACGCAGAGAAACGACAAAAATGCTACGCCGGCCATTACAGAGTTACCAAACCTGATGGATGCGAACAATGAAAAAATCAAAACGGTTACCGACGCCTGCAACGACGACATGTTGAAGTAAAAAATCAGGTCGCCGGCGAGCAACGAAACAGAGGCCCACATCAGCGCATCGTCCACTCCCGATCTATAATGCTTTTTCTCCCTGATAAAATATTCAAGAACCCAGTACACACCAATACCGAAAACCGCAACAACAATCGCTATACCTGTATCGGAATCGGCTAAGCCACCGAACATCAGCATCAACAGGCCCTGGCTCATTAAAATAATTAAAGAAGTTGCAAGGAACAACCCGATCCGGATAAACAAGTTGGGAGTATAAAGATTGATGGGATGGGCGGTTTTAATATTGTTGAACTCATTACTATCGATGAGTTGTCGGCTGCGCGCTTTAGCGGACTGTTCATGAATTACCATGTTGTCGAGCGACGTATGACTATAGGCGATCATCGGGTTTTCAATTTTTTATTCATCCTGATGAGGAAAATAATTCCGAAAACAGCCGACGCGATAAAATACATCATCACTAAATAAACTATTTCAAACACCGCAAACGAAAGTGAATTGACTAACGCATAACTAACGCCAATGTACCCGTAAACCGTAAGCATCAGGATAAAATAGAATGACCGCATCGCAATTGCTTTCCGGTAAAAGTAGAATACAAGCGCTCCAAGTGGAATAAGCCACAGCAGATAAAACGAGTCGAAGTAAAACATTCCGGCGAGGCACGATACAAATAATATGTTCATGCCGAAATTCAGGTAGGTAAAACAAAAATGCGGCTTGATCTTTTTGACGGCGCTCAGGTGAGCCATTAGCGTAAGAAATACCCCCAATGCCAGACCGGCGAAAATAAGTTCCGCATCCGTGAAATTATTTGACTTGAAAATCTCGAGAGGCGTTACAGCGAACCCTATCCATGCACCGAGATTTGTAATAGCAAGGGATAAGATCCCGAGATGATCAAAATAATATGCACAGAAGAAAAGAACCACCATCGGAATAAATGTCGCCAGTCCATACCGGTCGCCAAAAGTATTGTATTGGGCCTGCAGGTAACCGATGAATGTAAGCATGGTTAAACATCCAAGCAAAAGCACGTAATCGAAGTAGGCATTCGGAGACGCAACCTTCGACCACGAGAAAGGCAGCTTCGTTTTCTCACAATAATAAAAACACCCGGCAGACAGCAACAATATAAAACCCAGTATAACCTGGTGCCCAATGGTATCTATGTTCTTATAGATCAAAATGCCGAGGCCGCCTGTAAGAAGTAGCACGCCGAGATATAGAATAGCACGCAGCTCCCAGTGAATGGAAAACAATTTCGCTTTTTCAGCAACTTTTATGCGGGTGAGCGACTGTTCAGAGATCAGATTCTCATTGAATAACCGCTCGAATACGCCGATATTCATGGTCGGGGTGTTAAGGAACATCAATCTACCAATTTTCACCCTATTTTTATACGAAATCAAAATAGATATGACCTACTGCGGAGCAATTGAACTAATGACCGGCGACAGAAAAGCACTCCATAAAAAGTACCATGATAAATTCTATGGGTTCCCGATCCACGACGACAATGAGTTGTTTGGGAGATTGATCATGGAAATCAACCAGGCTGGTTTAAGCTGGGAAACTATTCTGAAAAAAGAAGAGAGCTTCAGGAAGGCATATGCCAATTTCAATGTCAGGAAGGTGGCGGCGTTTACGCAAAGGGATGTCAACCGGCTACTCTCCGATCCGGGCATTATCCGGAACAGGTTAAAGATCAACGCCGCTATTGAAAATGCTAAAACCATACTTCGGCTTCAGAAGGAATTCGGGTCATTTGAAAAGTGGCTTGAGCATCATCATCCAAAAACCAGGGATGAGTGGGTTAAGCTGTTTAAACAATCGTTCCGGTTTACCGGCGGTGAAATTGTAAATGAGTTCCTGATGAGCACCGGTTACCTGTCAGGGGCACATGCGGAAGATTGCAAGGTTTACAAAGCCGTATTAAAGTCGAAACCTATGTGGAGACAACCCTCCCGAAGCCTACCCGGTTAACAGCGGGATCCGGGATGAGCAGAACCTTTTTGTAACTTCATAAAGTGGTCTACGAAAAATTCAGGCCGTCGGACGAACTAAACCCGTTTATTGAGTGCTATTTCACCTGGCATTCCTCAGGCGTTTCAGCAAATGGCCTCGTCGTAGAATCTCCGCCCAACGGTTTCTGTTCTATCGTTTTCAACCTCGGCGACGAATATATTCTTCACAATAAAAAATACAACAACCTGGTGGTGCCGCGGCAATTCGTGTCCGGGCAATCAATTTATAGTTACAGCCTGCATTTTAACGGAATCATCAACCTTTGCGGAATCGTTTTTAAACCAGCCGCGCTCGCCAGCCTTTGCAACCTTCCAACATTTGAATACACGGAAGAAAGAATTCCACTTGATAACATTTTTAAGAAACCCGCGGTAAACGCCATTGCAGAGGCGCTTTCTGCCGAAAAAGACAATGCAGGTAAGGCGCGCATCCTCGAAACGTTTGTGCTTGACATTTACCGCGAGAATAAACCTGAACCCGACTATATCGACTGGGCGGCCAATGAGATTATTGAAAAGAATGGAATGGTCGACGTTACGGAGCTCATGAAGCACGTGTATATGTCGCGAAGAAACTTTGAGAGGAAATTTTTCAGGAAAGTTGGGCTTAGTCCTAAATATTACGCGCGACTCACCCGCCTGGCCTATCTCCTCAACCTGATCGCGGGGAAGAAAAAAGCGGATTGGGGAGCGCTGTTTTCCGAGTGCGAATTTTACGACCAGTCGCACTTTATCAAGGATTTCGTTGAATTTACAGGCAGAACACCGCAGCAGTATCTTGAAGAGAACAGGGAACTGGCCAACCTGGTGGACAAGCCAAAACCGCACTCGATTGACTGACATTGACGCAAATTTACAATAGCATTGTCGCATCCTTACAACAATACCGCCCTGTTGTGAGTGTACTTTTGACCAACAAATACAAACGTTATGCACACCATTGAACAACAACTTAAACTCAGTCTTAAGAATAAATGTGTTCAGTTCATGTTCGCCTATCAGCAGAAGGATGTAGACAAGATGATGTCGTTCTGCGATCCGGCGGGTACTGTTGAATTTATTCCATTGGGAGCGGCCGGCAAAGGTAAAATCGGCGAGCTCGGGCGCGGAATATGGGAATCGCTTGTGGATTGTTTCCCCGATATCGATAATACACTCGATGCCGCGGTGGCTGACGATCATCGCACTGTTCGCTGCCAGGTGGTGATACGCGGAACGCAGAAAAAAGATTTTGCCAATATCAAAAGCAAAGGGAAAAGTTTCGACAGCGATCACATCTTCATTTTTCACATCAATGATGAAGATAAAATTGATCACATTTCTGTGGAATGGAATCATGAAGATTTTGTGCGGCAACTTACGGCCTAGGTAATCACTATTTTTTATTGGTTTTAAATATTGCTGGTTTGTACAGGCATGGAATCTTTTTGCCCTCTTTATTCAAAAAAACGGGGCTCGAAAGTTCAATCTAAACTTATTGTCATGAAACTCGTTAGTTATTCAGTTATTTCACTCCTGGCGTTTATCTCAGTCGCGTGCAGTAAGGATAACAATCCAGGTAAAATTTCCCGTTCAACATCCGTACGGGGAGTATTTCATGGAAAATACGGTTTCCAAAACCAGGCTCCTGGTGCAAATTATACGTTGAACTTTAAAAGAGATGGAACGATAGAAGAACTTGGGCAATCATCTGGCAATCCTATTGCACGAGGCGCGTATACCTTAAAAGGAAACCACATCAGTGCGAAGTACACGATGTTGTTTACTCAATTTATTTCTGTTTTAAAAAATAAATAAAAAAAGAAAAAAATATTTCAAAAAAGATCCGGGTAGTCCGTAATAATCCCATCAACTTTTAAATCTTTCAATCTTTTGATTCCGTCCCTAGTATTCACTGTCCACGGAACAATTTTCATTCCGTTAGCATGCGCATATTCCACGAGGGAAACATTCACCATCCCGGACTCGGGGCTTAATACCGTTGGAACAAACCCCAATAAAGCAACCTTCTGCCGGACAGAATACTTATCAAATCTTTCTATCAACAACGAAGTTTTTATTTCAGGATAATTTTTATGGAGATACTGTAAAGTTCTCACGTCAAACGACTGTATCACCACTCTCTCTTTTATATTCTTTTTAGTGATAACGCCCATCAGCAGATCCACAAAACGCGCGGGTTCCGGGTGAAACACATTATCAGTGGAAGACCGGGTCTTCGTTTCAATGTTATAAAATACAGGCGTTAAGTTTTTGCTGTGAACATAGTTCTCTACTGCATCGATTACATCTGAGAGTAACGGTTTTGTCGCTTTTAACTTTGTTTGTTTTGGAAAACGCGGATTTGGTTTCATTCCAACATCAAACGCCTGCGTCTCCGCATATGTCATCCTGTAGATGTTGAACCCTTTCTCTTCACGCGATGTAATAAAACCTCCGTCGGATTTCGTCGTGATGTCGTGGTTAAAAAAAGGCTCGTGCGACAGAACAGCTTTGTCATCTGACGTGAATACAACATCCATTTCAAGAGTAGTTACCCCAAGGTCGATAGCCCGGATCATCGCAGGTATTGTATTTTCAGGCATCAATCCGCGACATCCCCTGTGTCCCTGTTTGTCGAATTCAGGCAGTTGCGCTATTAATCGTCCGGGTTGCATTACAAATAACACTGCGTAAACCGCTACCAAAACACGAACCATCATCAAGTTTGTTTCGTCAAATATAACTGTTGGATTTGTTACAGCATTGGTGTGAAACCAAACGATAAACCTGTGATAGAATTTTCTGTAAATCCTGAAAAGACGCTGAATTCGGATGATGAGCGGCCTTCGGGGTGGTCGTCCTTACGGGGCTTCGTTTTGGAATAGCTCACCTGGATAAGTTGTGGAATATGCACTTCGGCCTGTATTTTCTTTGAAAGTCCATAAGCGAACGCCGGGCGGAACAGACTTCCCTAACTGAAAATACTGCCTGAAAAAAACGCCGGCACCGGCCGACAACACATCTGTTTCGGTTTTCCGAATCGTTTGTCCATAGTGAGCTGTTATTCCCGCTAAACGGTTGGTCTTATAAAACACCCCGGCAAACGGAGAAACAGAAAAGCGCGAGAGTAGCAATTAATTTCATAGTTTAAAGTTTTGATTACGGTATCCAATTTAAAATTTACAAAACCATATTGTGCTACGTCTTCGCGTTTTGTATTTCCTTTATGCATGCTTTAACTTTTCTTAAACCTTCTTAAAAAACAATGAGAACAATATTGCTGCTTTCAGTATCCAACATCTTTATGACGTTCGCATGGTACGGTCACCTCAGAAATGTAGAAATGCCCCTGTGGAAAGCCGTGCTCATCAGCTGGGGCATCGCATTCTTTGAATACTGCTTTATGGTTCCAGCAAACAGAACAGGATTTACCGGCGGCATGAACGGCTTCCAGCTAAAGATGGCGCAGGAAGTAATCACACTCGTTGTATTCACTCTCTTCGCGATTTTATACCTGAAAGAACCATTCAGCTGGCGCTATCTCTTAAGTTTTGTACTACTCATCGGCGCTGTATATTGCGTGTACACTAAATGAAAATACTTAGTGATTTTACCAGCGCAACAAAACGCATCATGATTTCAAACAACTTTCGCTGTAATATTTCAACAACTTTCCCACTCATGTGTTTTGAGTAATTCCATCGAATATCTTTATTCGCCGAACAATGTTCTATGACGCGAATTGGAATTATTGATGATCACCCTTTGTTCCGACATGGTCTCACGCTAATGCTGCAGCAACTGCGCTATACCGTGAGCATCGAGGCCGGGAACGGAAAAGACTTCATGAGGCAACTCGAATACCAGTCGCTCCCCGATGTTATTTTACTCGATGCGCAACTTGATGGAATGAACAGTTATTCGGTGCTCCAATGGATCCGCGTAAGCCATCCGCATGTGCCGGTTATCGTGCTTCATCATAACAGGGATTTCCACTACGTTCTGCAACTAATTCGAGGCGGCGCCTATACCCACCTCGAAAAAACGGCAACACCTAACGAAGTCCACCGCACCATCCAGGAGGTAATCACCAACCATCTGCCCCAGGATCTCGATAAATTATAAAGTCACACGCATATTTTCACCCGGTGAAAAAGTCCATCCACCCGCCTGGCCGTCCGGTTACCCACCGTGCCGATTCAATTACCCGATTTCAAGTAGATTAGTAAAAAAATAAGGGCCACTCTGAAAAAGCTCATACTCCTCTCCCTCTGCGCGATCTTCAATTCATGGCTTTTCGGCCAGGAGAACTTCGTATTTAACAGGGTACTGCCGCCAGACGGCCACTTCTTTCTGCATGTTACAGGCATTACGCAGGACCGCTCGGGATACATGTGGTTTTCTTCCAAAAAAGGCTTTTACCGGTACGACGGATACGAGATGATCAACTACAAAAACGATCCGCTTGATCCCAACTCATTACCCACCGATGCGCTTGAAACCATCGCTTCCGATAAACAAGGCAATATCTGGCTCGGCACCCTTGGAGCGGGCCTGCTAAAATTCGATCCTATTCTCCACCAATACACGCAATACCGTCACTCCAACACCGACACCAATTCACTTGGCGCCGACTGGATTTCGAATGTTTTGATCGATAGAAACGGCATAATATGGATCGGTACGGGAAATGGTCTCGACCGCTTCGATCCGCAAACGGGCAGGTTTATTCACTACCGCTCCAATGAAGGCGACCCGCGGAGTCTTTCAAGCAACTCCGTTTTTTCCATCTATGAAGACAGGAAAGGTGTCCTGTGGATTGGAACCGGAAGCATCTATGGTCCCGACAAAAATGATCCGTCGGTTGGTGGCCTGAACAGGATGGACGACATCACCGGAAAATTTACGAGGTATGTACACAACCCCAATGACCCGAACAGTTTAATCAATAACAAGGTGCGCGCTATCTATGAAAGCAGGGACGGTAGGTTCTGGGTAGGTACATCCGGAGATGGATTGCATACGATGGATCGCTCTACAGGAAAATTTCAACGGCACACCTTCGATCCTCAAAATCCGCAGAAATTAAGCAGGCCTCCTCTCGGCGAAGACCCGTTCGCAATGATCACGTTCATCACAGAAGATAAAACGGGAGGTATATGGATCGGCACTACCGATAACGGACTTTCCTACTACAACCCCAGGTCGCGGGAAATGACGCGTTTTGCGCGCGGCGGGGAATCAGACTTCAGCTTCAACCAGAGAGATGCATGGGCCGCATTCAGTTCCAATGATGGCGTGCTGTGGATAAGCTCATTCATGGGGAGCCTTCACCGGCTAAATCCTTTAAAATTAAAGGTGCCGATTTCATTTATAAATGGGCTGAACGAGGCGACCGCATTCTATGAAGATGATGACAACTCGTTTTGGGTAGCCTCGAGTGAAGGCGGCGTTTATCAATATGGTCCCGATAACAGTTTGCTAAGGCGTATTCAGAACGATCCCGCCAACCGGAAGTCAATTTCGAACGATACGGTTTTCGCTATACGCCCCGACTCATATGGCAATATCTGGATGGGCACGCTGGGGGGAGGTGTTGAGCAATATGTAAAAGGAAAAAACGAATTCCTACATCATAAAAACGATCCGCGGAATGTGAAAAGCCTCAGCAACGACAGGGTGGTTTATATATATGAAGACAGGAAAAAAAACATGTGGTTCGGTACGTTTCGCGGTCTCAACCTGTGGAACCGAGAGGAAAATACTTTCCGGCGGTACATATTTTACCCTGAAGACACCTCAATTTTCGGCAGCAACGTAGTGAGTTCAATTATAAATGACAGAAACGATAAATACTGGGTAAGCGCGTTCGCACGCGGAGGCGTGATGTCGTTGAACCCTGGAGATGGAAGATTTAAAATCTACCTGAAAGGTTTGAGCATGTCGTGCCTTTATGAAGATGCGGCGGGCCGCGTGTGGACCGGTGGCGTTGAAGGGTTATTTTTCTATGATACGCGCAACGACAGGTTCACCCGTTTTTTAGATCCTCTCGGCATTAACCCGATGCTTGATATTAAATCAATCATCGAGGACGACGATAATAACCTGTGGATAAACACGTCGGCATCGCTTATAAAAATAAATAAGGAAAGAAACGAGGTGTCAACGTACGACAATCACTTCGGCTTGAAATATGAAATGACGTATGGCCTGAGCTACAAAACAAAATCCGGCAGTTTATGCTTTCCGGCAGATGCCGGGTATTACCGGTTTTCGCCGCGCGATTTCAACAAGGAGAGTATGCCGCCGAAAATTATTATTTCTAACTTCCGCCTTTCGAATAAAGAGATATTCCCCAATGAGAACGGGCCGCTTAAAACGTCCCTCACCGACGCCGACAGGATTATTTTAAAATACGATCAGAATGTTTTTTCATTTGATTTTGCAGCTATAGATTTTATTGATCCGCAGGCGAACAAGCACCTGTTTATGCTTGAAAATTATGATCAGTCGTGGAATATCGCGGGTTTCGAAAGAAAAGCTATTTACTTTAATGTGCCTCCGGGTGATTATATCTTCCGGGTGCGTGCAATTAGCGCTTATGGAAAGATGGCCGAGCGGTCGATCAAAATAGAAATTGTTCCGGCGTGGTGGAGTCGCTGGTGGTTCAGGATCGCGGTGTTATTTGCCACTATTGCCATCATTTATTTACTCATCAGGTGGAGATTGCAGGTGAAATACAAGCTGCAAATGGAACGCGCCGGCAGAGAAAAAGAATTATCCCTGTTGAAACACCGCACGTCGCAACTCGAAATGCACGCCCTGCGCGCGCAGATGAACCCTCACTTTCTATTTAACTCACTCAATTCAATCAACAGGTTTATCATCCAGAATAATAGCGACCAGGCATCAGCATATCTTACAAAGTTCTCCAGGTTGATGCGGCTAATTCTTCAGAATTCGCAAAATGAACTTATACCGCTGGATAACGAACTCGAAGCGCTGAAACTGTATCTTGAACTGGAAGCCGTGCGTTTCGATCATCATTTTACGTATACCATCAAAATCGACGAACAACTGGATACAACCGCGTTGAAAGTACCACCACTGATTATCCAGCCCTACGCGGAAAATGCGATATGGCACGGACTGATGCATAAGGAAGAAAAGGGTCACCTGCTGATCGAACTGATTGGCGAGGGCGATTATCTTGTCTGCAAAATTGTCGATGATGGAATAGGACGGCGGAAAGCCGCCGAGCTGAAAAGCAAATCGGTTTCATCGCACAAATCAATGGGAATGAAAATAACAGCCGACCGTATCACTTCAATGAAGCAGAAAAAATCGGCGCGGAACAATATTCAGATCACCGATCTTGTACATCCTGATGGAACGCCGGCAGGCACCTCCGTAGAAATAAAAATATCAACGCATTATGATTAATGCTATCCTTATCGACGATGAAGTACATTGCCTGGAAACGCTTAGTTTGATGCTGAACAGGTATTGCGGGGAGGTGAACATCGTGGAGCAATGCCGTTCTGCTAAAAAAGGGCTCGAAGCGATAAATAAACTTAAACCCGATCTCGTATTTCTCGACATAGAAATGCCGATGATGAACGGGTTCGAACTTCTTGAGCAATTGCCTGAAATACCGTTCGCGGTGATATTCACCACCAGCTACGATCAATATGCGATCAAAGCATTTCGATATAGCGCGCTGGATTACCTGTTGAAGCCAATAGACCCCGAAGAACTGACCGCTGCCGTAACCAAAATTTCATCCAAAAAAAATCTTCCGTTCGCCGAGCAGTTTGATATTTTACTCCGCCAGATTAAACACAAAGGTTCGGGTTTCGAAAAAATCGCGGTGCCCACGCTTGAAGGCTTCGAACTTATTCGCGCCGATCAGATTGTGAGGTGCGAGGCCGACGACAATTACACGCATCTCTATCTTAAAAACAAAACGAAGATTGTCGCTTCAAGAATGCTCAAAGAAATGGAAGAGCTTCTGCAGGAGTTCGAATACTTTGTTCGTGTGCACAATTCTTACCTTGTTAATATGAACGAGGTTACAAAATACGTACGCGGTGATGGCGGATATCTTCTCATGAGCGATGGCTCCACAGTCAGCATTTCAAAAAGCAGGCGAGAATCGCTGCTTAAATGGTTTGCTTAAGCTTCTTTTTAAATTATCTACTCGTTCCAATCAGTTAACTACCGCTGAAAAGCGCCAACTACCCAACAGCGCTGGGAATGGGGTTGTCTGCAGGTTACTTTTGATTCAGACAATTAAATAATTAAAATAAAAACTTAAGAAAATGAAAAAGTCAATTTTAACCAGCCTGCTCTTCGTGAGCGTGGTGTCGCTCAGTTTAACAACTAATGCCCAGGGCATGGCCTACAACCCGAAAGTTGTTGCTCCTGCAAATCCTTACCACGAAACAGCAAAGAAAACTGCTGATGAAATGGATGTAAACATAAACGCTGTGAGGGATTTCAGAAAAAGTTACAAAAATGCATCCGATGTAAAATGGGTGCTCAATGAAAACGGCGCTTCTGTATATTTCATGAACGATGGAATCAAGATGAGGAGAAGCTACAATTCAAGAGGTGTAAAAGAATACACGCTGAGATATTATGATGAAAACAGGATGCCATTGGACCTTCGCCAGCGTGTAAAGAGCAACTTTTATGACCACAATATTGTTATCGTTACAGAGGTGACAAGGAACGATCAAACTTACTACCTGGTAAAAATGGAAAATGTAAAAGAATATTTAACTGTTAAGGTCGGGGAAGATGAGATCACCGTGTTCGAAAGAACAGGCAAGATTCAGTAACCAGCGACGACGATACCTGCCAAATTAAATGCCCCCATAGCGGGGGCATTCTTTATTTGATCCAGTTTTGATTTTCAATTATGCTACAGCAGTTTGCGCCCTGCTTTTTCTTGCGCGTACCCAGATAAGAAGAATAATGAAGAGAACGATTAGGATTGCAGGGAACGCGATCATCTTGCCGAGTGTAGCCTGGCCCGCAGCAAGCTCCAGCTGATCGCCGGTTAAGCCTGTTGTGGTTGCTTCTGCCCTTGCTTTGTCAATCCAGCCTCCGATAATGGGTTGCCATATCGACGTTGAAAACATACCGCACGCCCCTACTATTGACATCCCAATTGCACCGCTCGCGGGGATTTTTTCAGCTGTAAACCCGATCATGTTGGGCCAGAAATAACACACGCCCATTGCAAAAATTATTGCCGCAACATATATTAAAGCGCCTGTTTGTGTGCTGAGGAGGAATAACCCGATTGCAGTGAATATGGCTGATCCAAGCAGCACGCCTGTCTGGTCGAACTTGTGAACGAATTCTCCGCCAAAATATCTGCCGACTGCCATAAGACCTGTAATGAGTGCCAGGATAACCATGGGTTCGGCGCCACTTTTAGCGAGTATGAGCTGAGCCCATTGTGTGGGTCCGAATTCTGAAATAGCGGTTAGCGTCATGCAAATGCATATGTACAGGAAGAGCCACGAAACCATTCCTTTCAATGTTACACCGAGCGAAGCGTTTTCCTTTCTTGGTTTTGGAAACACCTGGCCCCAGAAAAGGAAGGCGTAGATAACGGTTGGAACCAGGATAACCCAAATCTGGGCTTCCCATCCCCATCCCTGTTTAGTCATGAACAGCGAGATAAGGCTTCCGAGCACAATACCACCGGGGAACCACATGTGAAACCGGTTGAGCAGCGTGTTCATTAACTTACCGCTGTAAGCTGACGCGATCATCGGGTTACATGCTGCTTCGGTACACCCGTTTCCGAGCCCGAGAAGCAGTGTTGACACAAGCAGGCCAACATATCCACCGGAATAAATCGTGAGAATGATGCCTGCGGTATGTGCGAAGAACGCAAAGATCATTATGTTCTTGGGACCGATACTGGTATAAAAAATACCACCGAGCACCATTGAAATCGGGAACCCGAGGAACCACATCTGGTTGATAAAACCGAGTTGGGTGGCTGAAAGGTTAAAGGTTTCGCCTAGTTGAGGCAGGATACCCGCCCTTATACTAAAAGAAAAAGCAGTTGTTATAAGTGCGAAACAACTGCCGTAGAAAAGTCGCTTACTGTTTTGATCGTTCATATTAAAGCAATGTTAGTTTGACACAACCAATATATGTAAATTCTTCAATTAAACTTAGCTGCTGCCGGATATAAATCGCAATACGTTGTCAGCGTAAGCACCAGGCTGGCCGTGTATAAGTTCTGCAATTTTTCTCCGGCCCATTTCGGGATGAATGGTATGCTGCGACGTTACGGCCAGGGCTCCTGCAAGATTTCCGAGTTGTTGCGCCTGCGAAAGATCGAGGCCCGCATTAAGGCCGGATATTATTCCGGATATATGCGCATCGCCGGCCCCGGCTGAACTTTTCACGTCCAGTGAAAGTGCAGGAACAAAGTTCAGTGCACCTCCATCCCAGGTCCAGCTCCCTGTTTTTCCGGCCGTAACAGAGAGGCACATTTGGGGGTTGGATTTTTTTATCCGGGCGATCAATTTTTCAATGATTGGAAGCGGTTCGTTCCTGTTGATGTCGACACCTGCAAGCATTGCGGCCTCATCAATATTTACCGCAAGGAGTTGAATCATAGAAAGCATATCAAGCTTTTCCACTTCGCGCATTTCACCTGCGGTGAACGATGCCACACTGAAGCCGCCATATTTCTGCGAAAGCCGAAGTAAAGCTTGTCTCGCTGTGAGCGGAACCTCCGGTGCTGCAAGAGCGATAAACCGGCCTTCATTTCTTCGAAAAATCTCCTCTGCTGCTAATATATCGGCCTCACCTACCTTGCTGCAGGCAGATTCATCCGCAGTAAGGTTTCCACCTGTACCATCAGGATATAAAAAACAGAATGCAAATAGCGTACGATCACCGGGAGAAATGCCAACATAGGTTAAATCAATTTCCGCTTCTTTCATTTCGCGCAGTATATCCCTGCCTGTTGCATCGTTACCAACCTTTCCAATTGCATAAACATGGAAACCCGGATCCGATAACTTTTTTACATTATGCGCGATGATATGCATCTTACAATAGTCGCGTGCATCGAGGTATTTTCCGCCGCGGCTTTCCTCGCGGCCGAGGTTGTGGTTGCCATTCAAAAGAAATAGTGAGCCCGAGCCGATACCTCCTGTGCAGATCATGGCTTTAAAATGATGTGGTGAAAATTTCAACATATTCTGCGATTCCCCCGAGCGATTTGCAGGGTTTTAGTAATTTGTAAACTATATATAAATGCGATTGTAATACAGGAAAAAAAATTTCTTTGGCAAACATATCAAAAACTGAGAGGCGTTGAGACTTCGATACATCCAGATTCTTCGTGGATTTGCTGCAATAGCTGTTTTGCTCTATCACCTGGATTTAGATACCCGGCTTCATTTTAACCATGTATTCTTCAATTTCACCTACGGAAATCTCGGCGTCGATTTTTTCTTTGCCCTGAGCGGCTTCATTATTACTTACATCCATCTAAAAGATATTGAACAAAAGGGAAGTGTCAGGAATTTTCTGGTAAAAAGAGCCGTAAGAATATACCCGCTTTACTGGTTGGTTCTTCCACTCGCCATCTTTCTTCAATCACCCGATTTCATAGACAAGCCAGAGCTCAAAACAGTTCTCACCACATGGGACGGTATACTGAAAAATATTTTCCTTTTACCGGAAAAAGGGGAACACATGCCGGTGGGCGTGGCATGGTCTTTAAAATACGAGCTGTTTTTTTATGCTGTTTTCGCTTTAAACATGTTATTCGGATGGAAATTTGCCAGGGTGTTTTTCTTCGGTTGGGTCGCGATAATACTCATCGGATCCCGCGACCTGTTTGATAAGAATCTCTGGCTCGAGCTTTTATTTGGAAATATTGTTATCGAATTCCTGGCGGGATGCGTTGTAGGATACCTGTTTGTTAAAGGAAAAGAAATTTCGTTTAAATGGCTCGTGCCGGCGCTAATCGGAATTGCCGGCTGCTTTATCATTTACCTGGGTAGATACGAGTTAAACAGGTGGAGCATTGTTACAACGTTTACAATAGGAGTTGCTTCAGCGCTGATTATATGGTATGCGGCAACAGCAGACAAGCGCGGGAATAGCAAATACGCACTGCCATTGCTCGTGCTAATTGGCGATGCTTCATATTCCATTTATATCACTCATCCGCTTTATACCGGTCGGCTTTGTGAACTCGCCAACAGGATCGTTGATGTTTCCCTATTGAACATATGGTGGCAAAACGCGATCATCATACTAATTTTCATTGTGTGCCTCGCGACAGGAATATTAATACACCTGGTGGTTGAGCGGCCTGTTCTTAAATTTTTCAGGGAGAGATTTCATGTGCAATCGAGAGCAAAAGCAGTACCCGTATAAACAGGGCCGCTTTCTTTGTGGTGGAGGTGGCGGGAGTCGAACCCGCGTCCAAACATATTCGTCAAAAGCTTTCTACATGCTTATTCCATTATTACTTGTCGGCGACAAACAGGAAACGGACCAACCAATCTATCGCTTAGCTGAATGGATCTTATACGGTTGTCACAGCCTTCAACCGCAGCATCCTGTGTTTGTTTTGAGTCGGCGGCAGAGCGTGGTAACAGGACGACCTGCTCCGCGGCCCGAATGACTAACTAATCACTGATTAGGCAGCCATGGCATACTGAGTATTGCCATTTGATGTTTGAATATTCAGATTTACGTGCTAATTATCCAACGCACGACATGCTTACACTTTCAAAGATCTATGCTGTCAAAACCGGGCACCCCCTGGATTTGAGTGAGCCTGCGAATATACGAAACAGAGGGGAAAGGGGAAAAGTTAAACCTCTGCACTCTGCCCTCTCCCCTCTCCTAATTCTTAAAGAGATACCTCCAAAAGTCTAGCCCGAGCGCGTACGCCATCAGCAACAGAAGTAATATCATCCCCACCATCTGCGCGTATTCCATGAATTTTTCGCCGGGCTTTTTACCACTGATCATTTCGTAGAGAGTAAATATAACGTGGCCGCCATCGAGCGCGGGAATTGGCAATATATTCATAAACGCAAGCACAATGCTCAACAACGCGGTCATACTCCAGAAACGCTCCCAATCCCAATCATCACCAAACATGTTTCCGATACTGATGAAACTACCCAGCGATTCGCTCGCCTTCACTTCTTTCGATGTAAACAGCAACTTGAAGTTTTTCAAATTCATCATCAGCGTTTCCCAGCCTTTCGCAACGCCAGCAGGTAACGATTGAAAGAAATTATAACGGCGATGCTCAACCTTCAAAAACTTGCCGCCTGATACGGGACGAAAAGAAATGCCGGTTTCATCAAGTTTTTCCTTCACTTCAACAGTGTCGCCGCTCATGCGAACAACAACCATAGATATCTCTGTGCTCTTGAGAGGAGCCTTTTTATCCTGGAACTGTGCGAGCGATGTAATTTGTTGTCCGTTCAACGCAATGATCGTATCGCCACGTTTCAATGAGTTCTGAGTAAAACGCTCTTTCGCTGTAATAACTGAATCGATAACCGCAGGAAATGCTGGCCGCGCGAGGGGATCGCCCTGGCGGCTGATCAATGTGCGGATAGAACCTTCCGGAACCTGCAGGTTCAGCAGTTGCCCGTTGCGCATCACCTGGATCGTTTTCGCTTCATCGAGAATAAAATCTTTCGATAACTTCTCGAAGTGCTCAACTTCTTTATTATTTACGCTTACAATCCTGTCGCCATTCCTGATACCGATTTTTTCTCCAAGCGAATCAACATACACGCCGTATGTCATGTTCTTTACAGGAAGATAATCCTCTCCCCACTTGAACAGTATCATTGAAAAAATAAAAAAGCCGAGCAACAGGTTTACGGTAACTCCGCCAATCATGATGATCAGTCGTTGCCACGCGGGTTTGCTTCTGAATTCCCACGGTTGAGCGGGTTGTTTCATCTGCTCCTTGTCCATGCTCTCGTCGATCATCCCGGATATTTTTACATATCCTCCGAGCGGAAGCCAGCCTATTCCATATTCTGTCTGACCGATCTTTTTCTTGAGTAACGCGAACCACGGATCGAAGAAGAGATAAAACTTCTCGACCCGGCATTTGAAAATGCGCGCAGGTATAAAATGTCCGAGTTCATGCAGAATGACGAGGATGGAAAGGGAAAGGATTAATTGTCCTGCCTTCACTCCGACAACCGACCAGTCTATAGCTAATAATGTCATAGTTTTCAATCCGCAGCGCGGAATTTATGTTTAGGGAGTCGCAAAAATAAGTTAAAAGTTGTCTAGTAAAAGTTAAATACAAACCGGCCAAAGCCACCCTTATAACTTAATCAAACCCGCCGCGAAGTTCCTGGCTTCGCCATCACTTTCATAGTATTCTTCCAATGTGGGCTTCTCAATAAACGGAACCTGTTCCATCGTTCTCTCTATTACGTCGGTCATGTCGAGGAATCCTATCCGATTCCTAAGGAACGCATATACAGCGATTTCGTTAGCGGCATTCAGTACGCAGGGTAAATTGCCACCCTTAAACAGTGCATCAGTAGCCAACGCCAGATTGCGGAAAGTTTTTACATCGGGATCTTCGAATGTGAGCTGGTTAGGCTTTTTGAAGTCGTACCTCGGAAAATTACTCTGCAACCTTTGAGGAAAAGAAAGTGCGTATTGTATGGGAAGCTTCATGTCGGGCACACCCATTTGCGCCTTCATGCTGCCATCTTCAAACTGAACGATACTGTGAATAATGCTTTGCGGATGAACAAGCACCTGCACCTGCGAAGGTTCGAGGTTGAAGAGCCATTTTGCTTCGATCATTTCAAGCCCCTTGTTCATGAGCGTCGCGGAATCGATGGTAATTTTTGCACCCATGCTCCAGTTGGGATGCTGTAACGCATGATCGCGTTTTACATTCACCAGGTAGTTTGGCTTCTTTCCTAAAAACGGGCCGCCGGAAGCTGTCAGTATTACTTTTTCAATCCTGTTTCTTGTTTCCCCCACCAGGCACTGAAAAATTGCCGAGTGCTCGGAATCTATTGGAATAACGGGCGCTTTGTGTTCAACTGCTTTGTGCATCACAATATCTCCGGCAACAACGAGTGTTTCCTTGTTTGCGAGCCCTACAGCTTTGCCTGCTTCAATTGCCTGGAGTGTCGGTTTAAGTCCCGCAAATCCAACAATGCCGGCTATCATCATATCATATGAATCAGTGGTCGCGGCTTCAGATAATGCTTCTTCCCCACCTAATACTTTTACTTTCGCGGGGGTGAGCGCATCTTTCACCTTCTGGTATTTTTTATCATCGCCGATTACTACGATCGAAGGTTTAAACCGCAATGCCTGTTCTATCAACAGGTCTTCATTATTCTGCGCAGTAAGAATTTCAGCTTTAAACAATTCGGGGTGAGAAGAGATTACTTCCAGCGCCTGCGTTCCTATAGAGCCGGTAGAACCGAATATTGCAATGCGTTTTGTCATGATATTGCTGGTTATTGTTCTGCGAATCTCTCGAGGTCGCGAACAACATTTCTGTCGTTACTGAGTCTGGGTACTTTGTTTTGGCCGCCGAGTTTGCCGATGGATTTCATGTAATCTATGAATCCATTTCTGCGTACGGGGCGAATGTTCAAAGGTGAAAGAATATTTCCGGAAATCAGGTCGTCGTAGTAAATATTCTTTTCGCGAAGGTTGTTATCCACTCTTTCCGCGAATCTTTTCAGGTCGGATGGTGTGTTTTCAAATTCAACAAACCACTCGTGATACGATGCCGCGTCGCCGATTACAGGAGCCACTGTAAATTCACGGATGCTGATGTTTTCTTCTTTCGCGGCTTTCATTAAGCTGTATTCCACCTCTTCGCCTATTACGTGCTCACCAAACGCGGAGATAAAATGTTTGATTCTTCCTGTAACAAGAATGCGGTAAGGCTGAGTAGACACGAAACGGATTGTGTCGCCGATATTGTAACCCCATAGTCCCGCGTTGTTGTTGATGACGAGCGCATAGTTCTCCCCCACTTTTACATCTTTCAACATAATCCTTTCCGGATTCTCATTGAAGATATCAGCTGCTTTGATGAATTCGAAGAATATGCCGCTGTTGGTGTTGAGCAGCAGGCCCTCGGTATCCTGCGAATCCTGGAAAGCCATGAAGCCTTCAGATGCCGGGAAAGTTTCTATAGAGGCGATGGGACCGCCAAGACTGTCGAACAGCTTTGAGCGATAAGGCTCGAAGTTTACGCCGCCGTGAACGATTACGGACAGCGAAGGAAATATTTCAGTAATTTTTTTGCCTGTTTTTGCGATGAGGCGGTCGAAGTACATCTGCATCCAGGGTGGGATGCCACTGATGAGGCTCATGGGCTCGTTGATGGTTTCTTCGACGATCTTATCGAGCTTGGTTTCCCAGTCGTCTATGCAGTTGGTTTCATACGAGGGCAACTGGTTCTTGCGCAGGTAGTTGGGCACGTGGTGGTTTACGATACCGCTTAGCCTGCCGGTGGGTATGTCACCGATCCGCTCCAATTCGGGTGAACCGGAAAGAAAAATCATTTTGCCGGTGGTAAACTGGCTGTTCCCTGAGTTTTCGATATAGCAGAGGAGGGCGTTCCTCGCTGAATTGATATGATTAGAGATAGAATCTTTACTAATGGGTATATACTTGATACCGCTGGTGGTGCCGGATGTTTTCGCGAAATAGATGGGTCGGCCCTTCCATAAAACGTTGTGCCTGCCCTCCTTGATCCGGTCGATATAGGGTTTAAACTGTTCGTAATCCCTGAGGGGAACAGCCTGGCGGTACTGGTCGTACCCCTGGATGTTGTTAAAATGGTGTTCTTTGCCGAATTCAGTGGTTTTGCCCGTCTTCAGAAGATCCTTCAGTATGGCCTCCTGATCCTCTACCGCCGTAACCATGCCCTTCTTTATACCTTTATATATATAGCTGGCAAAAGGCTTTGCCAGGAGAGATTTGATCTTCATAGTTCTGTTTACAAGCCTATTGGGCAAACGTACGCTAATTCGTACAAGAAAAAAACGCCTAAAATTGCCTGAAATTTAGGTAAAGAACTTACCTTTGCACTCCTAATTTTTGGAATCATGTTCGCAATAGTTAAGATAGCCGGCCAGCAATTCAGGGTTCAGAAGGACCAAACTCTTTATGTACCCCATCTTGGCGGAAAGGAAGGAGATGCACTTGAGTTCGCAGATGTGCTGATGACCAGCGGCGACGGCAAAGTTGCTTCGGGTAAAGATGCCAAAGCGACGATTAAAGCTGAAATCGTTAACCATGTTCTTGGTGACAAGGTGATCGCCTTTAAAATGAAAAGAAGAAAGGGCTTTCGTAAAAAACATGGTCATCGCACCAGGTACACCCAGATTCGCATAAGCGACATCGTTGCGTAAAAAGATTCTTCAAAAAATTCTAACAAATCAACTTCTAAATCATGGCACATAAAAAAGGTGAAGGCTCGGTAAAAAATGGTCGCGACTCACAAAGCAAACGCCTCGGTGTAAAAATTTATGGTGGCCAGCCGGCGATATCCGGCAACATCATCGTGCGCCAGCGCGGTACTGTTTATCATCCCGGAAAAAATGTTGGCGTCGGAAAAGATTTCACGCTTTTTGCATTGAGTGATGGCGTGGTGCAGTTCAGAAAAACAAGGGACGAGAAAACAATCGTCAGCGTTCAGGCAGTTTAAGCTTCATATTTCATCGCTTCTATCCTTTTAAGGCATTACTTTGGCATTTCCAAATTTTGTCAAAATTTTTTTGGCGGTTTCAAATTAGTTTCTATTTTTACTACGGATTTATTATTTACTAACCGTTAAATTCACAAAAATGGCAACTAAGAAAAAAGCTGCTAAGAAATCAGCTAAGAAAGCCGCTCCTAAGAAGAAAGCTGCTAAGAAAGCTGCAAAGAAGAAATAAGTTCTTCATCAAAGCAGAAAATTATAAGTCCCGGATTAAGTCCGGGACTTTTTTTTATAGCGGTACTCTCCGTCGATCCCTCACACTCGCCCGCGGAGTTTACCCTGAGGCCGAAGGCCGAACGGGCTCGGTTCGGGATGACAACCTCCTCTCCCTTCTCCCCTCTCCCCTCTCCTCTCTCCTTACCTTCGCCTCATGACCAATGCCCAAATCGCCGAGCAATTTTCCCTCCTCTCAAAACTCATGGAGCTCCACGGAGAAAACTCATTCCGAACAAAAAACTACTCAACCGCCGCCTTCAATATCGACAAACTCCCTGTACAATTCACCGACCTCGAACCCGAAAAAATCTTTTCCATCAAAGGCATCGGCGAATCGACCGGAAAAAAAATCCTCGAGATCATCAAAACCGGCAGAATAAAAGCACTTGAGGACCTCGCCCTCAAAACCCCTCCCGGCGTACTCGAAATGCTTTCCATAAAAGGGATCGGCCCTAAAAAAATTGCCACCATCTGGAAGAAGATGGAGATAGAATCGCCCGGGGAACTACTCTACGCCTGTAACGAAAACCGGCTCGCACGATACAGCGGGTTTGGACAAAAAAGCCAGGAAACCATACAGAACGCTGTTGCATTTTATCTTCAGCACCAGGGCAGTCATCTCTTTGCACAGATCGAAGAATATGCACTTCAGCTCGATAAAATTCTTAAAAAAGCATTCCCGGGCGAAAAGTTCGAAGCAACCGGGCAGGTGAGAATGCATTCACTCATCATAGAAAAACTCCAATGGGTAACAACGGTGCCCACCAAAAAACTGCGCGACTTCTTCAGGAAACATAAATTCACCGAAGAAGAAATTTTAACCGGCAGCTCATTCTTCAGAACGCCTGAGAACGTACTGCTTGAATTTTACCCCCGCACAGGCGACCTGTTCTATCCCACACTCTTCGAAACATCCGCTTCAGAACAATTCCTGGAAGAATGGAACAAAGAAAAAAACAGCAGGTCCACCTTTAAATCGGAGGAAGATATTTTCAAGTCGCGCGGCCTCCATGTGATCCCTCCATTTCTTCGTGAGAAGGCATCCGTTATAGCCCGGGCCAAAAAAGATTCGTTCAGCAATCTCATACAGCCTTCGGATATCAGGGCTATTATTCATTGCCATAGCGACTGGAGCGACGGCTCCAATACCATAGAGCAACTGGCAAAGGCGTGCATAAAAAAAGGTTATGAGTACATGGTGATATCGGATCATAGTAAATCGGCCGGCTATGCGAATGGACTCAGTGAAGAAAGATTGAAGCACCAGCACCTGTATGTTGATGAATTAAATGATAAGCTGGCTCCTTTCCGGATATTCAAGGGTATTGAATCGGATATACTCGGAGATGGCTCCCTCGATTACAGCGACCGCATTCTTTCGACGTTCGATGTGGTGATCGCATCAGTGCACTCCAATGTGAAGATGCAGGAAGAAAAGGCCACGGCGCGCCTCCTCAAAGCGATTCAGAATCCTTATACAACGATACTTGGACATATGACCGCGCGGTTGCTGTTGAGTCGCCCGGGCTTTCCGGTGGATTTCAAAAAGATTATAGCAGCCTGTGCCGAAAATAACGTGGTGATAGAAATCAACGCAAATCCCCGGCGCCTCGATATGGATTGGTATTGGGTAGACTACGCTCTTGACAAAGGAGTGATGGTTTCCATTAATCCTGATGCGCACGACATTGACGAATTTGATCATTGCAGGTATGGCGTGCTTGCCGCACAAAAGGGTGGAGTAAAAAAGGAGAACAACCTGAGCAGTTTTTCGTTGAAGCAGTTTGAAAAATTCTTATTGCACTAAATCTACCGGGTGCTTCCTGATATCAACGATTTCGCCCTTATAGAGAGGCAGCCTCACAAAAAACGTAGTTCCTTCACCATCGATAGTTTCAAACCATATATCGCCCTGCGATTGCTCCGCGATGCTTTTGCTCATCGCCAATCCCAAGCCTGTACCGGAAGATTTGGTCGTAAAATTGGGCATGAATATTTTGTCCTGTGTTTGAAATGGAATCCCGCCTCCGTTATCGCGAATGCTTACCACGATGTTTTCTCCACTCACGATTTCATGTACCTCAATAGTTCGCTTATGCTGGTTCTCGGGTGCTTCTATGGCGTTCTGCATAAGGTTGGTGAATAACCGGTTCAATTGCGTTTTATCCGCAAATACCATCACCTTGTGATTGACGGGCTCCCAGGAGAAATTGATATTCTCCATGGGATCATACAACGAGGCCAATGAATACAGCACTTCATGGAGATCGAAAACTTCGTTCCGTTGGTTACCAATGTTGGCAAATTGAGAAAAGTCGGACGCGATTTTTGAAAGGTGGTCAATCTGTTCGATAAGCGTTTTCGCCACGTTGGCAGTCATCTCCTTTACATTCGGAGAGTTGTTATCAATTGCCTTTTGCAGGTACTGGATGCTTAGTTTCATTGGTGTAAGCGGGTTCTTGATTTCGTGTGCAACCTGCTTCGCCATTTGCCGCCACGCTCCTTCCCTCTCGCTCTTTGCCAGCGCCTCGGCGCTTTCATCGAGTTTATGCACCATTTTGTTGTACTCATTAACCAGCTCACCGATTTCGTCTTTACGGTTCCATTGAATTTCCTGGTTGATCTTCTGCAGGTTGATGTCGCGCATTTTCTGGCCAATCAGGGTGAATGAATAAGTTATCCTATTGGTAATAAACAATGCGATGGCGCCTGCCACAAGAAAAATAAATGCGTTGAGGTTGATAATCGTTACAAGGAAGTTTGAAATTTCCTGCTTGAGTTCTCCCTGGGTACTATACGAAGGAATATTCAGGTAGGCGTATGCGTTGCCCTGTTCATCACGAACAGGCGAGTAAACGCTGATATAATCCACCCTGCCCATCTGTTCATCTGCCACAAACTGAACAGCCTTCATAGTGTTCAGGTTGAAGAACGCAACGGGGTTCATTTTTTCACTCAGCACACCCTTGTTATAGATAAGAGGATTAGATGAAACACGCAGGGTGCCCGACGTATCGTAGAGATTGACATCGGTGCCGTGAATCTCGGAGATCTCCTGCATCAGTTGTTCCACTTCCTGGTTGGCACCTGTTTCAAACAAAAGTATCCCGTTGTTAAAGCTTGTATGGTCCGCAAGCTGATTCTGCACTTCGTTCACCATGATCTGTATCGCACGGCTAAGCTTATCCTGGTTGTTTCTGTCGTATCGCTTGATGAAGAAAAGAATAGTGGCCACACCGATGATCAGGAACGACATCAGGCTCACCATGATGATTGTACTGTGTATTTGCGATCGTATACTGAACTGCAGGTACTCGGATAGCGCCCCCGGCTTAAAACGCGAACGGACCATAAATGCCGTTATCCTGTAGATAAACAACAGCAGAATGAACGTTGAAAAAAGCCAGGAGAAAAGCGTAATGCCTTCGATGAACGAATTATCTTTCTTTGCTATCACCACGACTTTATCACTCGAATGGCGATACCATAATTCCTCGTATTCTCCATTCTGCCTCGTTTCAAATTCGAACTTTGGCAGCTGGGCGTTCGAGAGGCGGGTAGGAAACGGGTAGTCGTTGTAGTAATTGACCAGCCCCATATTGCTGTAAACTCCATAGTAATAGCCGGGAGAATACTCAGGAACAAGTTCCTGGTTTTGCCTGAACAGTTCAGGTATCAACGCATCGGTTTTGTATCGCTTTGGTTCTGACAAAACGAAAAAATACCCCGCCGTAACGCCAAATGTGTCGAGCACATCTTTTTTGTAGATATACGAAAACTTATCGTACGATTTCTCATAATACTTTAAATCCTGGATGCTCGTTTCCTTACCCTGTATCCGGAAAATCGTGTTGAGTGTGTCGTACGATACCGGCGACTCGTTTGAAAGCGGTTTTTCTGATGCGTCGAAAGTAAAAATCCTCGTATCGTATTTGTCGAGATACGCGCTGAAACTTCTCTTGATAATACTGTCCTTTAATTCAGCATTCCCCGCAGGATCTTTGAACCGTTCGAAATTACGTTGAAGGAAGTCGCTGTCGAAATATGTGAGCGCGATATTGAGAAGACGTTCACTCGAAGGATCGGCGCGAAGCGATAATTTCTCAGCAAAAGCTTTCCTCTGTTCAAATTCAATTTTCTTGTTCTCGAAAATAATCACACCCGTTATGGAGAACGAAAACACGAATAGCCAGTACAGTACCTCTGAAATATTGAGGCGGGTGTTGATGCCGGAGAAAATTTTCTGCTGCATCATCAATATGTAAATCACCAGCCACACAAGCACATACAGGTTCAACTCCACAACATTCTGGCTCCTGGTAAATGTAAGTATCGACAACCCCGCGAACAGCGCCGCCAGGATCACAAAATATACCGAGCCCTCACTAAGGCGTTTGATAATGTTAAGCGTCATCTGTGAGAAGAAAAAGTAGCTCAGCGACAATGTGCCCAATATCAGGAATCCGATGAAGCTGTACTTCGTGAGGCTAAAAAAATTCGTTACGTTGAATGAAATCTGCGCATCGGCGACGAGACTTTGCAGGATATCGGCGAATACAAACGTAACCGACACAAGGAGGAACAATGCGAGTACAGTGCACAGCATGCTGAGCCACCTCGGGTTCAGCGGTTTGATTTTATCGGTGGGGAGCCGCCGGCTGATAAAAAGCATGAGCCAGCAGAAAAGGATGCCGTTGATCATCAGGTCGCCCAGTGAGCTGAACACAAAGCTCGAGCTGTATATAGACGGATCAAACAGTTCAAATTGCCTGAGGTCGAGCAGATCGGGGTAATAATACGTGGTGAGGCGCATTAAAAGGATCATCGCGCTGAGAAATGCGATGCCGGCGAGCAATCCGTAACGGCCGGTGAACATGTTGGCCATCTGGTGCACAAACACGATGAGAAAAAAGATACCGGCCAGCATGAATATCCGCGACCACCAACTGGTTTCCTGCTCTCCGGCGGTAATCTTTTCAAGATAAAAAAGCGTATTGCCGTAAGTGCTTTTTATTGGATACTCTGTAGGTGTCAGGCTGATGTCAACCCTCTTACCTGCTTCTGCAAATGATGCGAATTCTTTCTGGAGATTGTCCATCTGCACGAAGTATTGCCACATCACCGGCAGCAATCCCTCGACAGACATAAACTTGTTATCCGGGAGACGAATGAGCTTGCTGGTTTGCACATACATGCCATTGCTCAGGCGAACAATGCGGCTCGCGTCAGATTCGATCATGATGTTGATCGGCGGCAGCGCCTGTTGCGTGTTCCAGAAAAGCAGGCTGTGCTTCGAGCCGGTGTCCCTGTCGTAAATAAAGAAAAGGTAGCCTTTTTCCTTGTCCGTTACCTGTTTTAAAGTATTGTAGTCGTAGGTGCGGTTTACGAGAGAAAAAAGTAACGCGGTATCTGAAGAAAGCTTTTTGAAGTCGCGTTCTTTGGCATATACATCCTGTTGTATCAGCCGTGCGTAATAGGCGGATGAGGTGCTGCTGACAATGAACTGGTTTACAAGAACAGCGATGATAAACATGAGGATTGCCGCCCCAAGTGTGTACATGCGCCTGTCGCCATACCTTTTAAAGAATTCCTTCAAGTACCGGTATTTTGTTTTTTAATCGAGTTCCAGATAGCATCCATTTCACCGAGCGTCATTTCCGAAAGTGGTTTGCCCTGCTGAAGTGCGCGCTGTTCCATTTCGGTGAACCGTTTTATAAATTTTTTATTGGTACGCTCGAGTGAATTTTCTGCATCAATATTCAAAAACCGTGCATAATTAACCAGCGAAAACAGCACATCGCCAAACTCATCTTCTATCCTGTCCCTGTTCTCACTTGCAACGGCTTCGCTAAGTTCCGTCATTTCTTCCTTAACCTTATCCCAAACCTGGTCGCGGGTATCCCATTCAAAACCAACCTGCTTTGATTTTTCCTGGAGGCGGGTGGCCTTAACGATGGCGGGTAAAGATCCCGGAACGCCGCTCAGCACGGAAGTTTTGCCTTCTTTCAGCTTGAGCTTCTCCCAGTTTCTTTTAACATCTTCTTCATTATTCACCTCTACATTTCCATAGATGTGTGGATGGCGGTATATAAGTTTTTCGCTTATATGATGCATCACGTCGCGGATGTTGAAATGGCCCTGCTCCTCAGCAATGCGTGAATAAAAAAGGATATGAAGGAGAAGGTCGCCCAACTCTTCTTTTATGGACGACCAGTTGGTTTCTGTTATTGCATCTGTAAGTTCATACAGTTCCTCGATCGTTTGGGTTCGGAGGGATTGTATTGTTTGCTTGCGGTCCCATGGACACTTTTCGCGCAGCTCGTCCATGATGCCCTTCAATTTCAAAAACGCTTCGGCTGTTGAATTTTCCATGAGATTTAGATGAGATTTATTTATTTATTTTTTTCTTTTAACCAAAAAGAAAAATTGATTTGTATTTCCTGGTTTCTTTAGTTTTTTAATAAAATGAAAAAAATATTTTTCTCTTTCTTGATTTAAAGTTTTAATTCTCCATTCTTAAACTTTTATCACCGAAAACAGTAAAAAAATCACAAACAGGAAAGATACTGTCGCGAACGCCAGTATATTAAACACAACATATTTCAGGATGGTCACCGCTCTCCCCTGTCCATAATATCTCTTCATTGCTTTAACAGAATAATAAACAATATAGAGAAGCAACACAAGCCTGAACCATTCGAGCCACCCCTGGTGAAATGCTGTTTTCAGGTAACCGAAAAAGATATGTAACAAAAGAACCAGGAAAACAAAAACGTACAGGTACACCAGGAAAATCGCATTTCCCGCATACAGGTTGTTTTTATTTTTCAGGTAAAGCACCTGCAGGAACAACGCAAAAATGGGTAAGGAAACAAACAGCAGGTACGGCAGGTTATGTGTAAAATCGTCAATGATACTGTCGCGTATGCCTGCCGGCTTTCCACCATATTTATTCGACCTCGCTATTAAGCTCCTCGTCAATTTACTTCCGAGCCATCCGTCGCGCTTGTCGGCAGGAAGTGTTTTTTGAACCGAATCATATTCCGCGACCGATTTGTAATTAGTCTCGCGCGTAACCACAGCCGTAATAGTATCGAGCGGGTTAAGCACCACATCTGACGGTGATGGAATTTCACCCGGCTTAATCTCTCTCGATGGCACCGAGTATTTTTTGTAGAACTCCGAATTATCATCGTCAAACACCATCGATTTGATCGCCGGCGTTAAAACCGTATAAAATATCAGGAAAAATACGGCAGAAGTAAAAATGTAAAGGCGGATAGGATGTAGATAACTGGCCCGCCGCCCGTTTATGTATTCGAGGGGAAGAAATCCCGGCTTCGCGATCAGCAGGCCGACTGTCCTGAAAAATTTTCCATCGAAATGGGTGATGTCATTGAAAAAATGGGTAATTACGCTCCAGATAGACTCACGGGGGTCGATGTTTTCCTGCCCGCAAACGTGGCAGTATCTTCCAGACAATTGAGCGTTACAGTTAAGACAGATTTTTTCGGTTCGTTCCCTCGCGTGAGACACTATCTAAATTTTGCTAAAAATACGTATTCATGTGCTTAGATATGTGAAAAAGAGAGGATATTCGCGACCAATATGAACAGGTTAATCGGTACGCTGTGTCTGTTGATTTCCCTTGAAGCCAACGCCCAATACTACTATAAAGACATCGTCGTTTCCCGGCAGACCATCGCCACAAAGGAAAAGTATAAAAGCCTGAACATCGCCGCCGTCGATGTGATCAGTTATGAACCTAACGGCGAACGTACACAGGATTTTTCCGGCCAACAGGTGATTACTTCCACACGTATCAAAACTAATTTCAATACACCGATGTCGGGTGAATCGGAATTGAACACCATTTTCGACGGTTCAGGACGGTTATCATCTGTTACAGACAGCGCCGACGGATCGAGCAGCCGCAGCCAGTATTTATATTATGGTAATACCGGGTCTTTACAAAAGATCAGCAACGTTTCTGTTTCATCAGGACAACGATCGGAACAGGAGGATCACCTGTGGCTTTATAACGGTAATGGACAACCGGAAAAGATGTTCCGAATCAAGAATGGGGTGGATACCACTTTTGTAACGTTTGTGCCTGACGAAAGAGGAAATGTTGCAGAAGAACATAGTCGCCGTGGAAACGTTTCGCTGCCGGCCTACTACTACTATTATGACGATAAGAACAGGCTCACCGATGTGGTGTCGTATAACAACAAAGCGAAGCGACTGTTACCGT
Source organism: Chitinophagaceae bacterium (assembly GCA_016786745.1). GTDB lineage: Bacteria > Bacteroidota > Bacteroidia > Chitinophagales > Chitinophagaceae > Flavitalea. The sequence goes on from JAEUVS010000151.1 coordinate 91,144, forward strand.
TGTATATATTCGAGTATACGAATAATGATTTGATTAAAAAGATGATCGTAGTCCCGGAAGGAACGGATGACTACCAAACCTGGGTTTATGAGTATAATGCCGACGGGTTAAAAACAAAGGAAACCGCGTTTAATAAGAAGAGGCAGGTGCTGGGACGGATTGAGTATGTGTATAAAAACACTTCTTCACGTTAGCTGTTTAAGTATTTTATTCAGGTCTATTCCATTCGTCAGCACTCCCTTGAAAATATCTCCCACACTTTTAATCCTGTCCATCGCATTCTTAATGGTATAGTCTGTCAACTTCAGTCCCTTCTTCACCTCATCCCAATGCAACGGCATCGAAACCGTACCACCGGGTTTCGGCCTCGCCGAGTAAGGCGCGGCAAGTGTGGCGCCTGGTCTGTTCTGAAGAAAATCTACATACAACTTATTCTTTCTCTTTTTAACTATCCTCTCCACACTTGTAATATCAGGGATCTGCTCATGTACCTGCATCGCGATCCATCTTCCAAACAACTGGCATTCGTCGTACGAATATTTCGGTTTCAACGGTATATAAATATGCATGCCGGTAGACCCCGAAGTTTTGCAATACCCTTCCACCCCTATTGCATCGAGCACTTTCTTTGTTACCTGCGCCACCTGTATCACATCATTGAAAGAATTTTTATCACTTGGATCGAGGTCGATCAGGCACCAATCGGGGTTTTCCGGCTTGTTCACCCTGCTGCTCCATGGATGAATTTCTATGCAACCGAGGTTGGCCATATACAACAGGTCAGCTTCCTTTTGGCACAGCATATAATTCTTATCCTTCTCATCACTCGTTGTATAAGGAAACAACTCGATCCAGTCCGGCGCCTTGCCCGTCATATCTTTTTGATAAAAGCTTTCACCGGTTATACCGTTTGGATAACGGTTCAGCGACTGCGGTCTATCCTTCAGGTAAGGCAGTATATACGGCGCCACCTGGTAGTAGTAATTGATGAGATCACGCTTGGTGAACTTCTCTTTCGGCCAGTAAATCTTGCTGAGGTTGCTGAATTTTAATTCATGACCACCTATCGTTTTAACCTGCGATTCTTCTGTAGGATTCAACAACGTTTTACGTTGTTTTGAACCGACAGGTTTTAGTAATTTCTCAGCCACCACAGTTTTTTTCGATGTTTTTTTCGCGGTTTTCTTTACCGCGTCCTTTGTTTTTACAGCTTTTTCACGCATGACTTCTGTTGGTTTTTTGTCTTCACGCATACCTTCAAACGATGGATGACGCATCACACCATCGCTTGTAACCTCCGCGTAGCTCACTTCACAAACGAGTTCAGGCTTCAGCCATGTAACAGTGGCATGTGGCGGATTTGGGCGGAAGCGTGAAGGTTTGTTCACGTCGGGATCGCTGGTAAAGGGCGATTTACCGGTGATAATAGGCCTGAACTTCGCCATCATCTCCGCCTGCTGTTCATCATTGAAGCCCGTTCCGATTTTACCGGTGTATTCAAGCTTTCCGTTTTCATAAACGCCAACAAGCAGCGAACTGAATTTCTTCGCGGTTCCATCGTTCACGGTGTACCCGCCGATAACTACTTCGTGGCGCTTGTTCACTTTAATCTTCAGCCAGTCGCGCGTGCGTTCGCCGGGCCTGTAAACGCTATCCTCTTTCTTCGCTATGATGCCTTCAAGACCCATATTGGCCGCGGCCTCGAGAAATTGCGAACCGGATGCCTGGAAATCGTCGCTTATTCGGATAATTCCCTCCGCAGGAACAAGTTCGCGCAGTATGTCGCGACGTTGCGAAAGCGGTAAATTCATCAGGTCGTGTCCATCGAGCCACAAAAGATCAAAAACGTAATAGATCAGGTCGCCATCGGCTTCGCTTCTCCAGTTTTGAAGTGACCCAAAATGCGATATGCCCGACTCGTTTACCACCGCAATTTCACCATCAACCACGGCATTAATGTTCCATTCCTTAACCGCATCAAAAACAGGATAAAATTTTTCGTTGAAGGATTTATTGTTCCTTGAAACGAGGTTTACTTCTCCATCATTACTTAGCGCGATCGCCCGGTAGCCATCCCATTTGATCTCATATCGCCAGCCGGGTTCATCAAATGGTTTGTCCACCAGCGTAGCGAGCATTGGCGAAACGGTTTTTGGGAACCGTGCTTCAGGAGCGCCGCTTAGTTGCGCGTTTGCTTTTTTTTTAGCAGCCGGCTTCTTCGCTGCCTTTTTCACGGCAGTTTTTTTTGGAGAGCTGCTCTTTGTTTTCTTATTACTTTCCCAGATATTCTTTGAGGATGCCGCGATTTTCTCAATCGTTTTGCCCGATTGAACCGATTTATCCTTGAGGGTAATATCGTTTGTGGTTGCGTATTTATCGCGGTGTTTAATGAGTAACCATGAATTTTCACCCATTCCGTTGGTACGGACGAGCGCAAACTCGCCTTTCAATTTCTTTCCATTCAGCACCACTTTCAGATCGCCTTTTTCAAGTTTCTGCAACAGGTATTTTTCCTGCGCTTTTTTGGAAGGAAATTTTTCGATCGGCGAATATGTGCCCTCATCCCAAACAATTACGGTACCTGCGCCATAGTTTCCTTTAGGGATAATTCCTTCAAAATCGCGGTAATCAAACGGATGATCCTCAACCATCATGGCAAGCCGTTTTACCGCCGGGTCGAGGGATGGACCTTTTGGTACCGCCCAGCTTTTCAGCACTCCGTCCATTTCGAGCCGAAAATCGTAGTGGAGGCGGCTGGCATCATGTTTTTGTACAACGAAAATGAGCTCGCCGCCTTTTGGCTTTCCACCTGTTGGTTCGGGTGTATCGGAAAATGTCCGCTTTTCCCTGTACTTTGAAAGTCCCATAACAATTTTCGCTAAATTTTTATGCCACTATTATCAGCCAATACATTCGTCGGCCAGGTACAAGATACTTTCATAATTGACCCCAACAGCATGCGATAGCGCCATTTCACAGGTTTTGGTAGATGAATAATATCCATCTACCCGCTTTTGTTTCACTTCACCTGCTTCAGGAGCTGTTGCCGATGCTGTCAGTTCGGGATACAGGAAACCCCGATCACCCGCCATCCCGCAGCACCCGGCGTTTTTTGGAACATTAACCGTTTCAGCGAGTGCGTTCGCTACTCTCACAAATTTCTGTACCGTACCCATTTTTTCAAGCGAGCAAACAGGGTGAAGCGTAACGCTGTTTTTCTTTTTTATTCCACCAGCCAAAGGTAAAACCATGTCGTGCAAAAAGTCAACGCTGTCCATTGTTTTCAGCTGATCGTATTTGTTTTTGTTCTCTTCCGAGAGTACATTTCGCATTTTTAGCAGCGTATACGCACACGAGCTTACATCTGTTACAACAGGTAAAACTCCCTGTTCAGATGCGTTCCAGAGCCGCTCGATAATTTCATTTGCCTTAAACCTGTAGGCGTTGTAAAATCCTTTCGAAGAAAATATTTGTGAGCAGCAGCTTCCTTTGATATCATCCGGGACAATAACGGCGATGCCCACCTTATTACACACACTCATAAATGTTTCCATCAGGTTTCTGCCATCTGCGCTTTTTCCCATGAGACGCGTTACGCACGATGGAAAATAAACAGCTTGTACATTTTGGTGAATCTTTTTAGAAGGTAGGGCCGGAGGTGATGGAATGCTTCGAACAAGTTTGTTGGTATGAAGCTTATTTATTCTGAAAGTGAGTCCGAGTTTTACAAACCATTCCACGAAAGAAAAGTTCTTCGCTACCCACATCGCAACTTTGTTCGCGAACGGCGAATGATTTTCATTCCGCAGACGTTTTACAAGGTCCCCCGTGTTGATGTCTACAGGGCATGCATTGGCGCATAAACCGTCCAGGGCGCAGGTGTCCAGTACGTCATATTGAAACTGTTTCCTCAGCATTGCATGCGTTGCAGTGTCACCTGAGTGTTTTAACCGTTCCAGTTCGCGCCTGATCACAATCCTTCTTCGCGGAGTTGTAGTCAGATCGCGGCTCGGGCAGCGATGTTCACAATATCCGCACTCGATGCATCTGTCGACCTCTTCTTCTACTGCAGGTAGTTCCTTCAGGTTTTTGATGTGAATATTCCGGTCGCTGTTGATAATTACACCGGGGTTCAACAAGTCGTCCGGGTCAACGCATTGCTTAATTCTTTTCATGATGGCGTATGCATCGCGTCCCCATTCGGTTTCCACGAAGGGTGCCATGTTCCGGCCCGTGCCATGTTCTGCTTTCAGTGCACCGTCGTATTTTTCTATAACTAATTTTACTACTGCCTTCATGAATTTGTCGTAGCGGTCAACTTCCGGTTGTTCATTGAACGACTGCGTGATCACGAAATGCAGGTTACCGTCTTTGGCATGACCGAATATGATGGCGTTGGAATAACCGAATTCATCGAATAATTTTTGCAGGTCGACGATGGCGTCGCCGAGTTTTTCTACCGGAAATGCGAGATCTTCGAGTATTACCGAAGTGCCGCTGGCCCGAACGGCGCCCACTGCAGGAAACAGCCCCTTCCGCACTTTCCACAGGAATGCCTGCTCATCGGGATTGTTTGTGAAAACGGGTTCTGACAACAAACTTAGTTTCGGAACAAAAGCAATAAAATTCTCTACTTTCTTTTGCAGCAGATCCTTTTTATTTTCCTGGAACTCTACAAGCAACGCCGCCGCCTTCGAGGGAAGTGTTTTTACAACGGCAGGCATACCGGGTAACAATTCAATCGATCGGAGCGATGCGCGGTCCATTAGTTCTACCGCTTCGGCGCCGGCGTTGCGTAATGGTACAATAGCCTGGCACGCTGCATAGATATCAGGGAAATAGAGCAACGCAGTGGACTTGAATTCATAGTCGGGAACAGTTTGCATCACAGCTTCTGAAATAAAAGCAAGTGTGCCCTCTCCGCCTATCAGTAGCCTCGCAAGTATATCTAACGGATGTTCATGATCCACGAATGCGTTGAGTGAATAGCCAATAGTATTTTTAGTAGTGTACTTCTTCCTGATTTTTTCGAACAGCACAGGGTTGGCCGCGATGCCTGCTTTAATCGCCTGAAGTTCGCGGAATATACCCGGGCACTCCGATTCAAACCTGTTATAGTCGTTTTTATTTTCGGTGGTAAAAGTTTTGCCGTCCGGCAGGATGAAGCGTATATATTTCGCTGTATGATAAGAATTGAGCAACACTCCGCAGCACATGCCACTCGAGTTGTTTGATAGAATTCCTCCCATCATCGCTGAGCTGATGCTTGAAGGATCGGGACCGATTTTTCGTCTTAATCTTCTTAGATGCGCATTCACCATTGCGCCGGTAATACCGGGTTGCACCCTAACCAGCTCTCCATTTTCTCCAGGAGAGATATTGTTCCAATACTGGCTGAGATCAACCAATATGCCATCGGTAATTGACTGTCCTGACAGGCTGGTGCCCCCTGCCCTGAAAACGATGGGGATTTTATTTTTTCTTGAGAAGTGGAATAGTTGAACGATTTCCTGTTCTGATATTGGTTTTACAATTGCTTTTGGAAGTAGAAAATAAAAGCCCGCATCTGCGCCGTATGATACGCGGTCTATGTAGCGTGTTTTTATTCTTTTTTCCGGGAGAATTGTTAGCAGCTCCTGTTCAAGAGAATTTACTTTCATTCAAAAAAAATCAATTGTTCAACCTGGAAAATCCTCCATCAATCGGATAGTCACATCCTGTGATAAACGACGCCTCATCGGAGCAAAGATACAACGCTAAAAACGCTATTTCATCCGGTCGTCCCATCCTGCCGATAGGTTGAGTGGCGGAAAGTTTTTTAAACATCTCCTCCTCACGGCCAGGGTAATTCTTTGCCAGGAAGCCATCAACAAATGGTGTATGAACCCGCGCGGGCGAAATACAATTACAGCGGATGTTATATTTCAGGTAATCTTTGGCGATGGACAACGTCATACCCACAACGGCACCTTTCGTCATCGAATATGCGAACCTGTCGGGTATGCCTACCGTCGAAGCGATTGACGCCATATTCAATATTGATCCACCCTTCTCTTTCATATATGGCAACGCGCTCCTTACGATATGAAACACACCCTTCACATTCACACTGATCAACCGGTCGAAATCAGCATCGGTAGTGCTTTCCACGGTACCTACGTGCGCGATGCCCGCGTTGTTAATGATGATCTCAATTGAAGATGTTTTCGCGGCGATATTTTCAATAATATCAGCGGTTTCTTTAGGTGAACCGATGTTGCATTTAAAAAAAGCAGCTGTCCCGCCGGCGGATTTTATTGTATCAACGGTATCCTGCGCCCCTGTTTCATCAACATCGAGAATAAAAACATTGGCGCCCTGCTTACCAAACAACTCTGCAATTGCTTTACCAATGCCGCTGCCTCCTCCTGTAATGATTGTTGTTTTATTTGTTAAACTAAACATATTCAAATTGGGTTTCTCCGCTGATCCCTCACACTCGCTTTGCTCGGTTCGGGATGACATTGCTCCGTTCGCTCGGTTCGGGATGACATTGCCCCGTTCGCTCGGTTCGGGATGACATTACCCCGTTCGGCGTGTTCCGGAGACAGTAGCGTGTCATCCCGAGCGAAAGCGAGGGATCGGCGGAGCGTAAAGTTAAAACGGAGAAGGACTGATTGACGTCCACCCTCCATCGATAATAAGACTCTGACCCGTAATATGACTTGCTTTGTCGGACACCATAAACAGCGCGGCATTCGCGATGTCTGTTGTATAGGCGGGCCTGCCCATAGGCGTCAGCTTCGACCATACGGACTGGTAATCCGGATCATCTAATGTTCTTTCGGTGAGCGTGGCGCCCGGGGCGATCGCGTTCACAGTAATTTTATATTGCGAAAGCTCGATAACAAGGCTCTTTGCGAGCATTTCAAGTGCGGCTTTCGTCATACCGTAAGCCGCAAGCTGCTTGTGCGCCTGGTGGCCCGTTACCGATGACATAAATAATATGGAGCCTCCCGACCTTTGTTTTATCATCTGGTTAGATGCTGCCTGTGCGAGGAAGAATGAACCGGCGAGGTTTACGTTCATCACCCGGTAAAATGCCTGCGGCTCGTAGGTGAGGAAATCTCCGAACAATGTGATGCCAGAATTAGCGATTACGCAATTTAATTTTCCGAATTGCGATACCGCGGTTTCAACCATTGCCTGTATAAATTCGATATTGCCTGAATCGCCGGCGAGGCCAAGACAGCTCTTTTGATTTGAGTTGATTTTTGCTGCTGCTTCACTGGCAAGCTTTTCGTCTATATCATTCAAGAGAACTTTGCCTCCTTCGTTACATATCTGCCTTGCGATTTCGAAGCCTATGCCCTGTCCTGCGCCTGTTATGATGGCTACCTTATTTTCAAATGAACCCATGCGTTTTCTTGTCTCTTTTCTTTTTCAAATCAATGCGATTCACGGGAAACTACACTTCCGGATCCACCGCGAAGGAAGTCAAAATCCGCTCCAAGATGCGCCTGCTCCACATGATGCGTGTACAAATACGCATAACCACGCTTGATCTCGCTTTCATCTTTTGCCTTATTCTTCCGTCGCAAAGCCAGCTCCTCGTTACTCACCAGCATATTCAACGACCTGTTCGGAATATCCAGTTCAATCATATCACCCGATTGCACAAGCGACAAATTGCCACCAGCGGCCGCTTCAGGACTCACATGCAGCACAACGGTGCCAAATCCGGTGCCGCTCATACGTCCGTCTGAAATACGAACCATATCCGTTATTCCCTTCGCAAGCAATTTTTTCGGAAGTCCCATATTGCCCACCTCAGGCATACCGGGATAACCTTTCGGTCCCACATTTTTGAGCACAAGCACACTGTTCTCATCAACATCAAGGTTTTCATCATCAATTCTCGCCTTGTAATCCTCGATATTTTCAAACACTACTGCTTTGCCTTTGTGTTGCATTAACCGCTCACTCGCCGCGTTAGGCTTAAGAACAGCTCCTTCGGGACAAATATTCCCTTTCAATATCACCACCCCCGAATTCTTTTTAAACGGCTTATCAAGCTTAGCGATTACCTGCTCATTAAGAATTTTCGCGGTCTTTACATTCTCTCTCACCGTTCTTCCATTCGCAGTTATAATGTCGCCATGCAGATCACCAATCATCTCTTTCATCACAGCGGGGAGTCCGCCGGCATAATATAAATCCTCCATAAAATACTCCCCGGAAGGCTGCAGGTTCGCAAGCAGCGGCACTTTCGCAGATAGAGGATCAAAATCGCTGATATCAAGTTCCACTCCTATCCTGCCTGCAATAGCAAGAAGATGGATCACAAAATTTGTAGAACCCCCGATAGCGGCATTAACCTTAATCGCATTTTCAAATGCTTTTCGGGTAAGGATATCAGATAGTTTCAGGTTTTCCCTCACCATCTCCACGATCCGTATTCCTGAAAGTTGGGCGATTACTTTTCTGCTCGCATCTGCTGCCGGTATCGCGGCGTTTTCGGGTAAGGTGAGCCCCAGCGCCTCAACCATACAGGCCATCGACGACGCTGTTCCCATCACAGCGCAATGTCCGTTGCTGCGGCACATTCCCGATTCTGCGAGGTTAAGTTCCTCTTCACTCATAATTCCCGAGCGCACGCTATCCGTAAATCTCCAGACATCGCTGGTACCAATATTTCTTCCCTGGAACTTTCCGGTTAACATCGCACCACCCGATACAACAATCGTAGGAATGTCGACACTGCACGCGCCCATTACGAGAGCGGGGGTTGTTTTATCACATCCGCACAACAACACCACACCATCAACGGGATTTGCCCGGATAGACTCTTCCACATCCATGCTTACCAGGTTGCGGTACAACATGGCAGTAGGTTTGATGAGTGTTTCACCAAGCGACATCACCGGGAACTCTACCGGAAAGCCCCCGGCCTCCAGTATGCCGCGCTTCACCGACATGGCGAGTTCGCGGAAGTGGCCATTGCACGGCGTAAGCTCCGACCATGTATTACAAATTCCAATTACCGGCTTGCCTTTAAACTCGAAAGTCGGGATGCCCTGGTTACGCATCCATGCGCGGTATATGAAGCCATCTTTACCTTTTTTTCCAAACCAGTTTTGACTGCGTAGTTTAATATCGGTCATTCGCTAATTTAAGAAGAAAGGAAGAAGGAAGCAGGAAGAAAGAAGAAGTAATTGAAAAAGTCTTCTCCCTTTTCCCCTCTCCCTTCTCCTTCTTATCTTCGCACGCCAAATGAAAAACGAGTCTTTTAATACTATCAGGCTTGCCGTGCCAATCATTATTGGCGAACTGGCACAGATGATGCTGCATATTATCGACTCGGCGATGGTCGGCGCCATTAGCTACAAACATCTCGCGGCAACATCTCTTGTAATCAGCACACTGAATATTCCACTGGTGTTAGGGATCGGCATGACCATCTCCGTAGCGCAGATGGTTTCGATGGCTCATGGCCAAAACGATTCCGCGAAAGTTTCTCACTACTTCTATAATGGCTTCTGGCTATGTGCCGTTACCGCCATAATTATTTCTTTATCGCTCGTATTTGGCCGCAACATTTTGTATCATCTCGGCCAGGACCGCGACGTGGTTGAATTGTCGCTGCCATTCATGACGCTTATGGGCCTGTCGATGATTCCGATGCTGCTGTTCATGACGCTGAAACAGTTTGCTGACGGACTCCAATACACGCGAACAGCGATGCTGCTGTCGCTATGCGCACTGCCTGTAAATATTTTTCTGAACTGGTTATTGATTTACGGGAACCTCGGCTTTCCGCGCCTCGAATTGGTTGGAGCGGGATGGGCAACACTCATTACACGCACCCTGATTTTTATTGTGCTCGGTATAATCATCCTCCGGCATAAAACTTTCAGTGAATTCATGTCGCTGCGTTACACCGAATGGAAGTACAATGCATCCACCATGCGCAGTCTTTTAAAAATCGGGGTGCCCAGCAGTCTCCAGGTGGCGATGGAAGCCGGCGCATTTGCGATAACAGGTATATTAATAGGAACGATGGGCGCGGTTTCACAGGCTGCTCACCAGATAGCGCTCGGTTGTGCGGCGCTCACATTCATGGTTTCGATGGGATTGTCGCAGGCAGGTTCTATCCGTACAAGCAACGCTTTTGGTGCGGGCGACTGGCCAAAAATATCATTGATTGGTAAAAGCACACTACTTACAGGGGTTATTTATGGAGTGATCTGCGCGGTGATGTTCATTGTTTTTCGCAATGTTCTGCCAACATTATTCAATGAAAACGCGGAAGTGATTGCGCTTGCTTCTGTGTTGTTGCTGCTTGCTGGTATCTTCCAGATATCAGATGCCACGCAGGTTATCGGCGCTGGTTTGCTGCGTGGCATTAAAGATGTAAAGATTCCTACCTACCTGGTAGCGGTAGCCTACTGGGTAATAGGGCTCCCTTCCGGGTGCCTGTTTGCGTTTGTTTTTGATATGGGCGCGCCAGGCATGTGGTTAGGGTTTATAGTCGGGTTGACTCTTGCGGGAGTGTTTCTGAGCGTTAGATTTTTAAAAAAAGTAAAATAATTTATTTATTTTTTTACCGCCGGAGGCACGCCCGCCGCAGGCGCAAAAAAAAGAAAAACAGGCGCGTCACGTTCCTGACTCAAGAATATTCTTGTCTACATCCTCTTCCGCCTTTCTTTCACTTTCAATCCTCTTCAACTTCTTACCATATGAAATCTTCGTGATCAGCACAAACAACACAGGCACTACAAATATTGCCAGGGTTGTAGCGGCAAGCATTCCACCGAACACGGTCCAGCCGATTGTTCTCCTCGACTCCGCAGCGGCGCCCGTTGCGAATGCAAGTGGAAGCACACCAAAAATAAACGCCAGCGATGTCATAACAATGGGGCGTAACCGAAGCTGAACAGCCTGCAACGTTGCGTGTATCACGTCGATACCCTTGTCAACACGTTCCTTGGCAAACTCAACAATAAGAATCGCATTCTTCGCCGACAAACCAATCAACGTAATCAACCCGATCTGTGCATATATATTGTTAGTGAGGGTCGGAATAAACGTAAGTGTTAATATCGAACCAAACGCACCGATAGGCACCGCAAACAATACCGAGAACGGCACCGACCAGCTTTCGTATAAAGCAGCGAGGAAAAGAAACACAAATACTATAGATATAGCGAAGATCACCGCCTGCTGGTTACCCGCTTTAATTTCTTCGCGGCTCATACCAGAGAAATCGTATCCATAACCCGCCGGAAGCGTTTTAGCCACTTCCTCCAGCGCCTCGATAGCCTGTCCGCTACTATAACCCGGTTTGGGCGAGCCATTGAATTCAACCGAGCGGTAAATATTATAATGCGAAATAGCAGCGGGAGCCTCGATAACTTTCGGGGTAATCAGCGAACCGAGCGGCACCATGCTTCCCTGTGAATTTCTCACATAAAATTTCTCAACACCGGTCAGCGAACTCCTGTAACTGCTATCCGCCTGCGACATCACGCGGAAGTTTCGACCATAAATATTGAAATCATTCACATAACTACTTCCCAGGTAATTCGACAATGTGGCATACACATCGGAAACCTGTATGCCCAATCTTTTTGCCTTCTCGCGGTCAACGTCAAACTGGTATGTTGGAGTGCGTGCATTGAAGAATGTAAACGCCGCACCAATTTCAGGGCGCTGATAAAGTTTAGCCAGGAAGTCTTGCGCAACCTTTTCAAATTGTTTTATATCGTCGGTGCTGGTAGTTTGCAAAAGCTGGAAGGTAAAGCCTGAAGTTGCACCAAGACCCGGCACCGCAGGGGGTGCAATAACCAGTATGCGCGCCTCTTTGATATCGGCAGTAGCGGCGCGTATCTTATTCATAACGTCCTGCGCGTGGTGTCCCTCGCCCTGCCTGTCGTCCCACGATTTCAGGTTCACGAATATTGTACCCGCATTTGCTTTCGTGGAGAAACTCACGATATTCAAACCTGCAAGCCCACCCACCACGCGCGTTTCCGGAATCTTACCGATGCGGGCGATAAGGTCCTGGATCATTGCCACACTTCTTGTGGTAGACGTAGCCTCGGGCATTTCGTAAGTAACGTACACACGGCCCTCATCTTCCGTCGGTATAAATCCTGAAGGTTTGTTTTTGAACAACAGAAACAGTGACGCAAACAGTATAACAAGCATCCCCATAACGAGGGGTGTGCGCCTGATCCACCCGGCCACGCCCCTGCCGTATCCAAGCGTAATACGATTGAAGCCCCTGTTGAACCCGGCAAAAAACGATTCGAGCCAGTTCTTCTTCTCTGTTTCCTCTTTCGACGGCTTCAGCAATATGGCACAGAGCGCCGGCGTAAGCGACAACGCAACAAACGCTGAAATAAGTACCGACACCCCGATCGTAATCGCAAATTGCTGGTACAATCTTCCCACGATGCCGGGAATAAATCCTACCGGGATAAATACCGCGGCGAGAATCAGCGCGATCGCGATTACAGGACCGGATATATCTTTCATCGCCTTCTGGGTGGCCTCCTTCGGCGACAACTTCTCATGATCTATGTTGTGCTGCACAGCTTCAACCACAACGATAGCGTCGTCAACCACAATTCCAATCGCCAGTACAAACGCAAATAATGTGAGCGTGTTAATGGTGAAGCCAAGCGGACCAAATAATATAAATGTTCCAATAAGTGATACAGGTATGGCGAGCACAGGGATGAGTGTAGCCCTCCAGTTTTGAAGGAACAGGAACACAACCAACACCACGAGGCCAAGCGCTTCGAGCAGTGTGATCACTACCTCGTGCATTGATGCTTTTACAACCGAAACAGATTCGAGCGGAACGTTGAAATCAATATCCTTCGGAAATGTTTTTTTCATTTCGTTGAGACGTGCCATCAACGCTGTGTAGGTTTCGAGCGCGTTTGCCCCGGGGGCCTGGTAAACGATCAGGAACGCAGCGGGCCTGTCGCCGGCGAACGCGTTGATCGCGTAGTCGAATTTTCCAAGTTCAACGCGCGCAACATCCTTCAGGTAAACAATGCTTCCGTCGGAAGGGCGGCTTCGTACCACGATGTTTTCAAACTGCTCCTGTGTGCTGATACGGCTATTGGTAATAACGCTGTATTCAAAGGTCTGCTCCCCGGGTTGCGGGTTCCCACCAACGGTACCTCCCGCGATCTGCAGATTTTGTTCCTGCAACGCGGCATTCACTTCTGCAGGCGTAATACCCAACGCGGCCATCTTCTCCGGATTCAACCAAACACGCATGCTAAAATCGTCGGCGCGCGAATACACGTCGCCCACTCCCTTTACGCGCGTAACCTGGTCCTTCACATACAGGTTCACGAAGTTCCCGATGAATTTCGCATCGTGGGTTCCATTCGGAGAATAGAACGCCAGCGCCACCATTATACTCGGATTTCTTTTTCTAACTGTAAGGCCTAACCGCTTTACCTGGTCCGGCAATGTTGGTTCAGCCACGCTCACACGGTTCTGCACATCGAGTGTTGCGATATTAATATCGGTACCCACCTCAAAGTTTACAGTAATACCCGATTGACCGCTGCTTGTGCTGTTACTCGTCATGTAAGTCATCCCGGGCACTCCATTCACCTGTGTTTCGATGGCGGTAGTTGTGGTTTGTTCAACCGTTTGTGCATCCGCTCCTATATAGCTTCCCGCGATCTGTACTGTTGGTGGAGATATTTCAGGGTACTGGGCAATGGGAAGATTGAATAAGGAGATCAGCCCGACCAGCACGATAACAATTGAAATCACAATTGCTGTAACCGGCCGCCTGATAAAAGTATCTGCTATCATTATAAAATATCTTTATCGTCTAATTTTTCTTCTGTTCCGGGGTCTGCGCGGCGGCCACAGATTGAATAACCGACCCCTCTCTAAGGTTTTGTACGCCCTGAGTTACGATTGAGTCACCTTGTTTCAACCCGCTTCTAACAATCACATCGGTACCGATCTGACGTCCAAGCTCAACTTTTGTTTGAGTAACCTTGCTGCTGTCACCGGGAACATAAACAAAGTATTCTCCGAGCTGTTCTGTCACTGCTTTGTACGGAATGAGTATTGAACGGGTACCCGGCTGATTTCTCACTCTCACCGTTCCATTCATGCCTGCGCGCAGAAGCCCGTTTTTGTTGGGAAATATGAGCCGCGCCTTGAGGGTTCCCGTCTGCGGGTCGACAGCGCGATCGAGGAAAGCCAGTTTTCCAGGGTACGGATACTGGTCACTTCCAAAAGCCAACCTGAAAATCGAATCCTTTTCGTTTGTGCTGATCAGCTTTGATAACGCATAAATTTCTTTCTGATCGATATTAAAATCAACAGCAAGCTGGTTGTCGCTTGAAACGGTGTTGAGTAGTGTTTGTCCAGCAGTTACAGCTGTTCCCGGTTTCACCTGCGAAATACCAATCACTCCATCGAACGGCGCGATTACTTTTGTGTACCGCACACTTGTCTGCACACCAGATATATTCGCCTTCGCGGCCTCCGCCTGCTTTTTTGCTACTTCCAGCGCTGCTTCGGCGTTATCCACCAGTTGTTTTGCCACCGCGTCGTTCCTGGCGAGTTCGTGATACCTGTCGGCATCCTTCTGTGCCTTTGCCAGGTTCGCTTCCTGGACACTCAGATTCGCTACGGCCTGCTCATAGTTGGCGTTGTATAGTTGCGCGTCAATTGAGTAAAGCAACTGGCCCTTTTTTACCCTATCGCCATCCCTGAAATGTATTCCTGTGATGAAGCCGCTCACCTGTGGACGAAGCTGCACTTCATTCAGCGCCACAACCGTTGCGGGGTATTCTTCATGATACACGGCATCGCCGGTTCTTACTGCTTCAACCACTACTTTCATAGGCATCCCTGCCATAGACGGTGGAGGAGCAGAACTATTCTTACACGCGGAAAAAATTGTAACAAGCGCAAGAACTGAAAATATAATTCGCCTCATAAAAAGATATTAATAATTAATTTGACCCAGTGCCTTCTGAACATCAATCTTGCTGGCAAGGAGGTTGTACAATGAATTGTAATAATTTATCTGCGCAGTACGCAAATCTGTTTCTGAGTTGATTACTTCGAGATACGTTTTTATTCCCGAGCGATATTGAAGTTGTATCACATCGTAAACTTCATTTGCCAGCGCAAGGTTTTCTTTCAGTGCGATGAAATTCGCGAGGTTGCTTTTATAACCTGCCATCGCCGCGGAAAATTCGGAGTTAACATTGTTCCGCAGATTGATTATGTCGAGGTTGTTTCGCGTGATCTCCCATTCCGCGGCCTGGATGTCTGCTCTTCTCTTGCCTCCCTGGAATATGGGAAAGTTGAGCGACAATGCTGCAAACGAGTTGGGGAAGTTTTCCTTATACAGATCTTTAAATGCGTTGTTCTGATAATTGAAATTATAAGCGCCGTTGGCCGTAAGCGACGGTAAGAAACTCCACTTGTTATACCTGAGATTAGCCGCAAGGAGACTGCGTTGAGTTTCGAGCAATTTGTACTCGATCCTTTTCGTAACGTCTACCGTTTGGGTGGTATCGAAATATACTTCCTTTTCCATCTCCAGGCTGTCGTACTGAATTTTCAGATTGACCGAGTCGGGGTAACCCATGAGCGACTTGAGATAACTCAGCTTTGCTTTCAGCGCTTCTTCATTCGTCTTTTTCAACGCTGTTGCGTTATTGAGCCCGATCGTGGCACGCTTGTAATCGGTTTTATCGGCCACTCCTGCCTGGTACTGGCTGTAGGCATCTTTCAGGCTGCGCTGAATACGGTTAATATTCTCCGTGGATACTTTGATCTGTTGTTCGGAAGCCAGCACATCATAAAACGCCTTTGATACTGCAGCTGCTATCTCGATTTTGTTGTTGCTGGTATTTTGCAGCGCCTGCCTGCGCACCGTGTTTCGTGTGCTGCTTGCCAGTAATACATCACGATCAAAAAGCGTTTGGGAAACAGTGAACTGGGCAGCCGAGGTGTTGTCGGTGCCGAGCTTTAATTTATTTCCGGCGATAACAGCAGTTTGAACAACAAAGTTGTGCTGCAAATTATAGTGAAGGTTGATTTGCGGATACCAATCTGCCAGCCTGCTGCGGATATTTGCTTCCGTTATCTGCTGGTCAACGAGCGACTGTTGAATAACCGGTTGATGGGTCAGCGAAAACTCCACTGCCTGTTTCAGGTTCACTTCGGTGGGAAGCGAGTCTGCAGTTGTCTGGGCGTGGATATAAACATGTAATAGGCAGGTTAAAGAGGCAATGAATGCTTTTCTCATTTTACATCGTTAACAATCCAAAATTGGCCCGCAATCGTTCGTATGTCCTTAATATGGTAGTCGGGAAGGGTGGTGCAAGTTCGAGATTTTATGCGATTCAATAAAATTGAAATCGTTATCGCAGCGGAAAATATACCGCGGCCTGCAAACCCCAGTTGTTCAAATTCTTTAAACCGTCGAATTTAAAAGGCATGTAATTGAAATGCCCTCCAACCGAAATACCCGCCGCCCTCGTTTCCCTGTTGAAGGGTATGTTTATACCGGCTTCCGCCGAAGCAGCAGGTTTGAACGAAGTTTTCTTGTCGCCGAATTCTCCGAAATACCTTGAGTAGCTGATAAGGTTGAAACCGCCACCCACGCCGGCATATGGCCTGATCCAACCAGTTTTGGTAAGCTCGTACGACGCTTTCAGCATGATTGGTGTGGTTTGAATGGAATTGGTGACAACCGCGGAAACGGTTCCTTCTTCCATTTCATACAGTTGTCGTGCATGTTTTTCATAGTAATCGTTAAAAGATACTCCAAGGCCAACTTTCCATTGTTCATTTATCGGGTAAAGAAATTCCCCAACATAACCCCTGAAAGAATTGTTACCCATGTAATCTTTGAACGAACCCAAAGGGAAAGAGGGATGGTACCCGATCTTAAATATCAGCCTGTCCTGCGCCTTTGCTTCGGTTACTCCGAAAACGAGTATAACGACGGTGAAAGAATGTATCAGGAAGTTTTTAATAATATTATTTTTTGGAAGTTTCATAAGACTACTGGTTTGTGCCTATGTAAGGCGATTGCTCAAAAAACGTGTTGATCTCCGCTTCCGCAGCCGATGAGTTGAATACTCCAGTGCCGCGTGCAAGTGCGCTCCATACCGGCCGGATAGTATTGTCGGCAGCCGCATCTTTCAGGTTCAGCATATCAACGCTCAGCGCTCCCTGTGTCACCGAATAGGTGGCGTAGTAGTTAGGACCATAATAAATAGGATCATAATAACTGTAGCCGCCATATCCCCAATAAAACGGATCGTAGAAACTGCCATAGCTGTCCCAATATCCTGGATAGCTGATAATTCCTGTAGATGTGCTGTAGATGCGTGAAACGGTGATGCCCAGGTCGGGAGAAGAGTTCCTGTCGACCATTGTGTAACCCCGGGCGTCGAGCGCCTGCTTCAGTTTTGCAATAGTTGTAGCGTCAAATTCCGTAAGGTCCTTTCCCAATAGCTGGTTATCTTCAATCACTCCCACGGAATCGGAAATGTTATACGTCTTAAAACTGTTGAAATCAACATTTTCGTCCCTGTTGGTAATGTATATCCGCGACTCGGAAGGGCTCAGGTTTTTCAAAGGATCTTTCTGGCACGATGCAAACAAAGCCACTCCCACTACTGCCAACAACATTTTGCTTTTCATAATATATTTATTTGTAAACGGAAGCAAATTCAGTGCCTTTTAGACGTAAAACGAGTCCCTTTACTTTCAACGTCGCAACAGCCTTTAACAAACTTTTTTGGAAATAACAGGTGGCAGGTTTAAACCTTATTCGTTCATCAACTCTGATGCCTTTACGGACCAGGTGAAGAGAACATCGCCTTTCAACCCGATAAACTCAACCGTCAGCCTCCTCTCATTCGCTTCTCCCGACACACTAAACCTGCCATAATTTTGTTCCGCCATTTCAGGGCCCACCCGATCGGGATTATTCACCTCAGCGCCCTGCGTTTTAGCCACCCGCGACGTTAGCGGAGATACTGTAACGTCATATAATGTATAAGCATTCTTCCTGTCAAGCCTCAGCACTTCACTATGATGACGGTCGCCGGTAATAAAAACGACACCGTTGATTTTATTGTCTTCTATAAATCGCATCAACTCTTCGTATTCAACCGGAAAATGATTAAATGAATCAAATCTCGTCAACTGGTTCAGCACCTGGCTACCGGTAACGATTACACGAAATTTAGTAAAATTGTTTGCCTTACTGAATAATAACGCGTTCTTCAGCCAGTCCACCTGGTCTTTTCCAAACATTGTCTTCTCAGGATTTGGCTGACCGTTCACGCTGTCTTTCATCCGGTCACTACTCCTCCACCACCTGTCGTCGAGGAGGAAGAAATCCGCATCGTTATAATTAAACATCGTATAAATTCCCTGGCCGTTGAATCCGTAGCCCGGGTTCGCCCAGAATTTCATAAACGTTCTCCGCGATGCTTCTTTCAGCACATAACTTTTATCCGCGTCGTTTGGTCCATAATCATGATCATCCCAAATGCCATAGTGCGACATCGATTTCAAAAACTTTTGCAAAACCGGCATTTGCCGGTCGCGCGACGGGCGGTAGTTCAATCCCCATTCGCTATGAAAATCGGGATACCGTGTGTACCAGTTATCACCGAGCCATAACATGAACGCCGATTTTTCTTTCGCCATCATATTGAAAATCGTGGAGTCCTGCCCGTATGGCGCACCCGGACGATCGTATTGCATTTCGTTAAAATACGTGCAGCTGCCGGCGAGAAAGGAAAAGTCAGGTGGAGGATTTCTGAACTGCCAGATGGTTTGCGTGGAAAAAGCTCCTGAATCGAGATAATTCTTTCCGGCGCCTGCTGTGATATAATAAATATAATCGGTTGATGGTTCAAGGCCGGTGATTGTAACTTCAGCTGTGTTGAACTCACCTCCTTCCAGTTGGATTTTCTTCGTTAAAAGTTTAGAAGCTGCCTTACTTCTATAGTGAATGGCGGCTTCTTTGATGTTATCCCTGAATTGAAGCCATATCTTAGCCGTTCTCAATTCAACATGCCCGGGCATTGGTCCTGCGACAATTGCTTTTTGCGCAACAGCGGAAAGGCACAAAAAAGCCAGGGAGAAAAAGACAGTAATGGATCTGATCATAAAAGCGACGTTAACGCTATCATTGCGTGCCCACCGGGTCGAATAAGAGAGGGAAAAATTTTCCTTCCATTTTCATTCCTTTTTCAATACGCGGCACTCCCTGCAGCATTTCGTCGTTGCTGTTTGATGTTGTACCGTCGGCGAATACATTCAACACGAATGCCCTTCGTGAGCGGTTCGATTTATTCTCGTACGAACCATGCACAAGCAAAGGATGATGGAAGGTTCCATACCCCGCTTTCAATTCTATCGCCACGGGTTTAAACTGCGCCTTTTGTTCTTCGGTAAGATAATCCATTATGCCGTTCATATCGCCGGCGAGTTCCGGCTTGTCGAGCAATCCCCAGTTCTGGCTTTTGGGTATATAATACAGGCACCCGTTTTCTACTGTTGAGTCGTCGAGCGCGATCCAACACGTAAGGTGCTGGATAGGGCCTGTTCTCGTCCAGTATGAATAATCCTGGTGCCAGGCCACCACGCCGCCATGATGCGCGGGTTTACAAAACAGTTGGTCGTGCCAGAAGCGAACCGCCCTGTTGCCGAGCAACTGGCTCGCTGCCATTACAAATGCGGGATTCCACAACACATCGTGAAAGCCATCTGTTATCCGCCACGCTCCCAATGCATGGAATAACACGGAATTCGGATCAGATGATTCGTTCGAATGAAATTCATAATATAAATGGTGGCCGGGGTGTTCGGGCTCCATGATGTTACCTAACTGTTCGTTGAGCAGGCCGATCTGTTCAGCCCCAAGAAACCTGATGTTGCTTACGTAGCCGAATTCATTAAAGAACTCAACCTGTTCCTTTGACAACCTGTATTCGTTCCACTCGGATGGTTTTGACGGCCATCTGAAAATTTTAGATACAGGAAAATGAAATTCTGAAAGATCGGGAGTGGATGTTTGCATGGCAAGTGCTTTGGGGCAAATATAAATTTTTTACTCTACCAGCCGGATATTCTTCGGCAACTTATCCTTCACAGCTTTTGGCACTGCGTTCTTCGAATCAATAATAAGATTTCCTTTTGCATCGGTTTTACCTGTTGTACCGAGCAGCGCGTAATTATCAAAATAAACGGGCACACCCATAATCACCCCGTTTACACCAAGTCCTTTTTTCAGCCACTTCGTATTTAATATGCCATTGCCGCAATATTTCGGCGAACGCACAAAGTTCGGAGCCTCGGAACGCATCTGTATCGGGTCGGCGCCAAAAACACCTGTGTTGTCACCGCCCTCGATCGTAATATCAAAGAGCGGTTCAGTAATATCTCCGTTAGCAACGACAATGCTATCTACCTGCGCGACAAGGAAATGAAATTCGTTGCTGCGGAAAGCGCCGTTATAACGTTCACCATTATGCGCAGGCTTATCGTACCCGTCAATATGTATTGCCAGTCCGCCCGATATTCTTCCCTGTCCCCCATAAAATCCGATAAATTTATTGTGATCCACGTAACTGTTCCCATCCACTGAACGAAGCGTAATACCGTTGGCGTTTTTATAAAGGAACTGGAAGCTCACTGTATTCTCTTCGGAACCATAGCCTTTTTCCCCGTTAATGCGCACTGCGTTGCCAAATCCCTCGGCACGGTTAATCAAAACAAAATTTTTGCTGCAATTGGTAATGTCGACGGCGGTATTTTTCATCTCCGCCCATTTTGGCTGCATGCCCGCATCGTGAGTGGCGCGTGTATGCTTCGGGAGATTTTCTGAACCTATTAGTGAGCCGTAGAAAAACAAATGGTGCTGCGGTTCGGGACCACCAGTAGGTGCAACAATTCTGAAACCATCCCGCTTATTAAAATGAAGGTTACCTGTACATATAAGGTTGACCTGTTTGTTTGGGGGAAGGTCTATAGGCGTTGATATCACCCAATCTCCAGGGCCAATAATCACAAACTGTCCCTTTCTCGCTGCTTTGATCGCAGCATTAATTGCGGGCGACACATCTGTTCCACGTGCCGTGTCCTCATTTGCAAAAACGCGCGCGTCGGCCACCACCTTCGCTCCCCCGGGCATAAAGTTGCTGAACCCGGTAATATTCAGTGCGTCCATTTTTGCCGCATCCTCAGGATCAATTTGCGCCAACGCATCTACTGCAGTGTTCGGTATGCCGCGACTTTTATACTCGCGGAATGCAGCTTGCGCCGACAGAAACAGCGTTCCCAAACAAAAGAGCGCGAAAAAAAATAAATGTTTCATTTAAGTGTCATATTTTCTTTACAAAGAAACGCCCGGCGGTAAACTCTGCGGATCGATTTCCTATTTCTTTCTCATCAGGTCAAGCAACTTACGATCCAGCTTTTGACCGTACCAGTCTTCGTATGCAACGTCTTCGCGCTGCGAATTCAGCACACCAAAAGTTCCTGAAAATTCCCAAAGTGCGAACCCGATATCATTTGAAGTGAGTATGTCGAGTACATCATTAAACCAGGCGAGGAAAACGTTATGTGGAGTTTTTTTCCACGCGCCGCATTCACCACAATGCACACCGACGCCACTGTTCTTTAAATCAATCCACGGTTTGTAAAACTTCTCGAGCATTTCGCGGCTAAGGTATTTGTCGCCTACCTGTCCCGGCCATTTTGGTTCGGGAACATTCGTTGTGTCCTTCATCGCCCACGGCGCTTTATAGTGCGAAATAATTCCCGGGTTATACCCGCGGCAGCTTTGAGCGATATCAAGGTCTTTTAATTCGGGGATAACATCGCTCCCGGTGTTGTTTCCGTCGGCGATTACAAGGTGCTGCGGGTTTTCTTTGCGAATCGTTTCGAAGGCAGATTTAGCCACTTTGCGGTATATGTCGCCGGGCACGGGCGAACGTTTTGAATGCTGGTCGTTCATGTCCTCGCGGTTGCTCGGCTCGTTCAGCAGGTCGAAACTTATTTTTTTTGAAGAAACATTTTTGTACCGTTTCGCCCACATTGCCCAATGGAAATTGAATGCATCCAGCGCGGCCTGGTCGCGCCACAGGTTAAATGGTTCGTTGAAACCCGCGTTTACGCAATATCCCGGGGCGCGGTGAAGGTTTATGCTTACATGCAGGTTGTATTTATGCGCGAGCCCGATGAGTTTGTCAATTTTTTCTACCTGCGCTTCATCGATATTGTAAGTTTCTTCCGGTGTGATGTTTCGTGTGCGATCTATCTTCAGGTAATATGGATAGGCCATGGGTAATCTTACGAAGTCGAAGCCCCAGTCGTGCATCCATTTCAAATGATCTTCAGTTGTTGCGTCGCGCGGGCGCGAGGGATCGGGGTTGAAGAAGTCAACAAGGTTGAACCCCTTCCATTTGGGTAATTTATTTTTTGCGGTGGGGCCTGAGAAAGATTGAGGGATGTTGAGACTTAATGCAGCTGCGGCTGCGCCCGTGTTTTTTAAGAATGCTCTTCGCTCCATGAGATGTTTTGTTGAGTTTGGATAAGACGCGTAAACCGCGCGATTAGTTGGCACTCGGAGAATGCGTAACAATTAATATAAATATACCTCAAAAAACACCTTAAAACTCATTAAATCAGCTTATGATCCATGGCGACTTTCACAAGGCTCGCCGTGTTCTTTACATTTAATTTTGCAATGAGATTTTTGCGATGACTATCCACTGTAAACTGGCTGATGAAAAGACGTTCGGCTATTTCAGGATTTGTGAAGCCCTCGGCAATAAGTGCGAGCACTTCTTTTTCCCTCCTGCTTAACACCGGCATCTCTTTCTGCTCTGAACGCTGGTAGTGCTTCAACGCCTCACCGGCTTCACCGCTAAAATAAATGCCTCCATCGCAAACGGTATGAATAGCATTTAATAACTCTTCCTTCGGCGAATTCTTAAGAATATATCCTGAAGCGCCATTCTCCATCATCTTTTTAATATACAATCCCTGGTCGAACGTACTCAATCCCAGGATAAACACCCCGGGATATTTTTCTTTCATCACGGCGCAAAGGTCCACCCCGTTCATATCCGGAAGATTAATGTCCATCAGGATAATATTCGCGGTATTGTTCATAAAAAATCCGAGGCACGATTGTCCATTCATAGCATGACCGGCCCATTCAATATCCCTTTCGTTTTGCAGCAGCGAATGAATGCCCTCTATCACAACGGGATGATCATCTACAATAAACAGCCGTATCATTATACATTAAATTCGATGGTTACTATTGTTCCTTTATCTTTCCGGGAGTGAATATCAAATCTTCCCTTAAGATAATCAATTCCTGAACGGATATTCTTCCAACCCGCTCCCGGCGCGGTTTCCAGCATTGCCGCATCGAATCCGCCGCCGTTATCCTCCACAACAATGCTGACCCTGTCATTTCCCTTCGTAATCTGCACAAGCGCTTCGGTCGCTGCCGCGTGCCTCAGTACGTTGTTGAGCAGTTCCTCAATTATCCTGTAAATGATAATTTCAGTTGTTCCGGCAAGACGCCTGTCCATTCCAAACGACTGATATTTTACCGGAAGCATTTTTGTTGCAGCAACAGAGTTGCAATATTCCTTTACAGATTCATCCAGGCCAAACTCCACCAGCATCTCCGGCATCATGTTATGTGCCACACGTCGCAAATTATTAATAGACGTACGGAGCATGTCGAGCGAGCGCTCGAACACGGCCATATTATCCGGTGTTACAACCAGGTAGTCTTTCATATTTGCTAAAGGTTGGCATTCTGGCCAATATTTTCAAACTACTGCCGAAAAATCCCCTTTTCCGGTGATTTTTTGAACGCCGCGCCCAAATCCCCTTTTCGGGTGAGAAGTTGGATTTTTCATACATCTACTTTTAATCAAATGAATTTTGATGCGATCGCTATTCCTGGTTATACTTTTTTCCACGACCATCATTTCATATAGTCAACAGACAGAACGGGCCACTTTCGAAAAGCTTACCCTGAAGCCCAAAAAGTCTGCCGCAAAAACAAACGGCACATTACAGCTTACGGTTGTTGAATACATGGAAAAGGGAAATAGCGACGATTCGAAGAACACTGAAAAAAAGGAGGACCTTATCTCAACCGGTACCGAAGATGAAGAGTTTCTGACTCCACTGGAGAAAACTCCTGATCATGATTTACTTGGAGAACTCAAAGCCATCTATACCGTTTCGTCATGGACCGTAAACGGAATAGAAAACGGAAACAGCACCGTTGGCACCATTTCAGGCGCTGAAAAACTTACTGCAGTCTACAACGCGCCCACTTCTGTACCGGATCAAAATCCTGTGGCCGTTACTGCAAAAATAACCGGCATCAGTTACACGCCTGCCGGCGGAAAAAAAATGAGAACATTATATCTCACCGCCAATATCGACATCTACGACAATGGATACCAGTTCACCTTTATCCAGGCAAGCAGTAACATCGGTGGTGTTTTTAAGCAACTTGATTCAACGACATGCTTAATAACGATTGATAAAGGGAAGCCGGTTCTTAAAAATATCATTAATCATAAGCCCTGGAGCGACTGGCCACGGACAAACAAACGTGGATGTCCGTTGGAATATCCGAGTCCCGATAGCTGGAAAGGACAAACAGAGATCTGGGGAATGACAGGAGGAATGTTAACACCCGCATCGGAAAAAAATCCGCTCACAGACATAGTAATACAATTAGCTCCGGCCTTTGGCAACTCTCCTGAAATTATTGAAGACTGTAAATGTCGCGGATGCAGGAGACATATGCCGGCGATGCCGCTGCCTGCGCAACCAAAATATATTCACTTCACAGTTAAAGACGAAGAGATCAACATCGAGTACATGGGTGTATGGGGTAGAAATGAAATTGAAAACATTTCAAAAGGGGAAGGCTTTGCTGTGAAAATTGCAAAACTCTGAATCATGAAAATATTCATCGTCATTATTTCAGGATTCGTTTATACCACGCTGTTAGGGCAGATAAAAGCCGATCCTCTTCCTTTCCAGGGTAAATGGTCAAAAACATCCGGCAGTGCGCCGCAATACCTGAATGGCACGCTCGTGAACTTCGCGAACTTTGGCTTCACAAGAAGTCAATACGATTTCAAACCCGACAGTACCTACATTTTTCATAGCGAAAGCAAACAGAGTTCGAACGCCTACATTCTAACTGACGAGGAAGGAAGGTACCTGGTTGTAAACAACGAGCTAACAATTGCTCCCGAAAAATGTGTTGCAAAGATGCTCGACGCAAACGGCGCTCTCAAAGAAACAAGAGTCATTACATCAGGTAAGCGTTATTATACATGGCAGATGGTTTACTTCGAGGGAATAGACGAAACACAATTTGTACTCACCGCGGCGCAGGAAAATTTTATCGATGGAGGATTTTCTGCTAACAATGCATATCCCAACTCTTTCATGTACGGAAACAAGACTGAACCTGAATGGCAGTTTCCGGCGGAACAAAATAGCAACGATTAAAACCTATTCTTAAAAATTAACTGTATGAAAAAAGCATTGACTATCCTGTTACTTATTGCGCCATGCTTTTTACTTGCGCAATTCGGCATCAAAGGAGGTATAAACTTCGCTAATGTTACAAAAGCATCGTCAATCAACAACAGTAGCAAATCAGGTTTTCATGCCGGTATATTCCTGGCTCCGGAATCGAAAGGTGTTATCGGTTCACGAACTGAATTGATTTTTTCAAGACAGGGTTACAACTTCAAAACAAACAGCAACACCGGCAATGTAAATCTCGACTACATCATGCTGCCGCAATACATGACCATCAACATCACAAAGATTTTTCAACTACAACTTGGTGGACAAATGGCGCTGCTGTTAAACGCCAGGGCCGACAGCTCATCCGGAGGCGCAACAGTACCGGGTCCCGCAGGAAAAATGATGGACTTCTATAATAAATTCGACTTCGGATACGGTGGCGGCCTCGAGATCCACCCTGTGAGCGGACTCATTATTGGCGCGCGGGTTAATATCAGCCTCGGCAACCTCTACAAAGACATTTCTGCTACCAACACCGGCGAAGCGCCATCCTTCGTGCCCAAAGTGAATGTAAAAAATAACGTGTTCCAGTTTTTCGCGGGATGGAGATTTGGTAAAACAAAAAAATAAATTCCCATGAACAAGTACCTCGCCCTGACATTGATTATATCAACAATCAGCGCCGGCGCAATGGGGCAAGCCGGTGGAAAAGAATATCCTCAACCAGAATTCAGCAACGAAGTGAGCTGGTACAACAAGGATAATAATACACTCACCCGTCTTGAAAAAGGGTTGTCGAAGATGGATACGAAAACAAAAGCCGGTGGTATGGGTGGCGCCGAAAATAGTTATTCTATTGAAGGAGAAAAATCGCCTGTGCGAATCATTGCCGGTAACAATCTTTCTTTTATATACGCTACCGGCGCCACTGATTTTTCGTCGGCGGTTTCCGATTCGATGATGCGTGCCAATGGAATGGATCCAAACATGATGAAAGGCGGCGGTATGGGTGGAGATCCTTCCAACCTTGTAACGCTTTATGCCGCTGATCCATCGAAGAATGTGAGGAAAGTTATCCTGATGAAAATGCCTGGTATGTTTGGCGGAAAGAAATTGAAATCGTCGGACAAGCAGTCGTTCAGCGTTCGAAAAATCAAAGACGGATATTGGGAACTGGTGGTGGATAAACCTTTGAAGAAAGGCGAATATATTTTTACTGTGGCTGGCGGCGCCGGTATGGGAAGTATGGATGGCAGCACGACACTTTTTGCATTTGGAGTGGACTAAAGGTTCTGTATCAAAAGAAGTCATAAGCTGTATCAAAAACGTACGCAGAGAAAAATAATTTCTCTCCAAAATGTTGAAAATGAGCCCGCTCGACACTGGCATATTTTTCCGGTAGAAATACGTCAACTTACACGTATGTTCCGGAACTATCTGAAAGTCGCACTGCGCAACATCCTTCGGCATAAAGCTTTTTCGATGATCAATATTGCAGGACTTGCCATCGGCATGACCTGCAGCATTTTTATCCTTCTCTGGGTCCAGAACGAACTCAGCTTCGACCGCTTTCACGCAAACGCCGACAAAACTTACAGGATCGTTGCCGAAGCCAGCGGTTTTAAAGCAGCTGTTAATTGTGCGGCGATGCCGGCAGAACTAAAAGCGAAGTTTGCCGAAGTGAAAAATACCGTGCGCCTGAGTGTACCGCAAACAGCTATAATGGAAATGGGCGATAAGAAATTCGATGAAAAAAGACTTTTCTATGCCGATTCCACCTTCCTGCAGGTTTTTTCATTTCCGCTGGTAAAAGGCGATCGTAAAACAGCACTCACACGACCAGACGCCATCCTGATCACCGAAAAAATGGCGCTAAAATATTTTGGCAAAGAAGATCCTATTGGAAAAATTTTAAGGAAAGATGTTCAATATCCATTGATTGTAACAGGAGTTCTGAAAAATATTCCTTCAAATTCGCATCTTCAGTTCGATTTCATTCAGCCCATGTCGGCAATTGCAAATGTAAACTGGGATTTAAAAAACAACGTTTGGGATAATTTCAATTACTACACTTACATCGTGATCGACAAGCCACTCGACAAGGCAGGCATCGCAGCGATGAATAAAAAAATTGATGCGTTATATAAAACGCATGTCGATCCGAAATCCATCAGTATTGCATTCGATGTTCAACCTCTTGCAGATATCCACCTGCGTTCCTACAACATGCAGGTCGATCTTCCGGGTCATGGTAACATTCAATACGTAAATATCTTTTTCATTGTCGCGATCTTTATTCTTGTTGTTGCCTGCATCAACTACATGAATCTTGCAACCGCGCGATCAGCGCGACGTGCAAAAGAAGTGGGTTTACGCAAAGTAGTGGGCGCCGGAAGAAAACAGTTGATAGGACAGTTCCTCGGCGAATCGCTAATGATATCATTGTTTTCTCTTGTTGTTGCGCTTGCCGCAGTGTGGTTGCTGTTACCTACCTTCAACTACCTCGCGGGGAAAGAAATTACATTCAACCTCTTACAGGGGAAATGGCTCGGAGGTATTATTGCAATCGCATTAATTACAGGTTTGTTGTCGGGAAGCTACCCGGCGCTGTTTCTTTCAAACTTCCAGCCGGTGCGCGTTTTAAAGTCTAACAGATCAACAATAAGTGGCAACAAGCTATTCAGGAATGGCTTGGTGGTTCTTCAATTTGTCGTGTCGATCATTTTGCTCGCAGGAACGGTGGTCATTTACCGTCAGTTGAAATTTATAAGGGAAATGAATTTAGGTTTCGATAAATCGAACCTTGTTTACTTCCAGATGAAAGGCAAAATGTGGCAGGACCCGAAAGTGATGAAAAACGAACTCAGAAAAAATCCACTTACGGCCGACTTCACAATTATGGATGAGTTGCCTATCAACCTTACATCAGGCACCGTTGATGTTAAATGGCCGGGAAAAGATCCAAACTCACAGGTTGTTTTCCCCATCATGCACGTAAGCGATGAATTTTTTGATGTGATGAATATGACGATACTGAATGGAAGGTCGTTTTCGGACGACTTTCCCGCCGACACGAACAATTACGTTATCAATGAAAAGGCGGCACGCGTGATGGGTTACAACAAACCCGAAGAAGCCGTAGGAAAACCTCTGAAACTTTGGGACAGGGACGGAATGGTTATAGGAGTTGTAAAAGATTTCAATTTTAAACCTGTGCAGCAGCCAATAGAACCGATGATACTTGACAAACTCAGGTGGGGCGGAACTGTTGTTGTCAGGGCCCCGGCCGGTCGTACAGAGGCCACTATTGCCGCGTTGCAGAAGGTGCACAATACGTTCGCAGCCGAGCTGCCTTTTAGTTATGATTTTCTTGATCAGAACATCGCGAACCTTTACCAGGGAGAACAGCGCATGGGCGCATTGTTTAACGTGTTTGCCGTGATTGGAATCTTTATTTCATGTATGGGCCTGTACGGGTTGTCGGCATTCATGGCTGAGCAGCGTACAAAAGAAATAGGTGTGAGGAAGGTGTTGGGCGCTTCGGTGTTCAACATGGTGTACATGCTTTCTACCGGGTTTACAAAACTGATTATGGTTGCCGTGGTGATAGCTGTTCCTGTAGCCTGGTGGGCAGTGAATGCCTGGCTGGACGGGTTTGCCTTCAGGATAGAAGTAAACTGGGTGATTTTTGTTCTTGCAGCAGTTGCTGCGTTACTTATTGCGTGGATCACCGTAAGCTATGAGTCGGTGAAGGCCGCCCTGGCGAACCCGGTGAAAAGTTTAAGAAACGAATAGCGAGAAGGGAGAGATAAGAGGTGAGAAGAAAAAGAGCGGAAGACCGGCCTCGAACCGGCCACCCCAACCTTGGGAAGGTTGTGCTCTACCAGATGAGCTACTTCCGCTTATTCCAAATATAATCGAAAATAATTATTACATCTTCATCAACGACGGATACAAACGAATATATACCTGGTAACTCATCGGGTTCCTGCCATAAATATTATTTAAAACAGAGGGAGCGCTATAAATGCTCCATTGTGCGCCCGCGGCCACCCTGATTTTTCCAATATTAAAGAGGTCGAAATTATCACCAACAGTAAAAGCGTGAACAGGAAAAACCTCGTGCTCATCAAACTCTTCATCCAGCACCAACTCTTCAGCCGACTTCTGCGTCCATTCATACCGCGCATACAGCGAGTTGCGCGATTTCCGCCAGGCCCCCTCAACAAGAATAGCATTCTCCCCATCATGGTTCTTCTTTTTATTCATGCCCCATAGTGCCGTCGCGTTAATGATATTTTCATCACCCATATCCACGCTATAGATCGCAGACGCCGTTGTTTTGTGAACATTATCACCTGCATGTGCCGCTTCCGGACTTTTCAAAAAACCATGTGAAACCTGCAATGCAAGGTTCCGGTTTGGGTTATAAGAAAACCTTCCACTCCATGAATCAAAACGCGGCTTATCGAAACTATACCTGTTTTCATTCGGCTCGCGTCCTGTAAAAACAGAACCTTCCAGTTTCGTCTTCCCCAGTCTCACTCCACCTGTAACCACTCCGAAAGTGATATGCGTGGCATCAACCCAATGATGAGATATAGGAGAATTTGGATTATCGAGCGCCGAGGGGCGATGCATGAAGGTAACGGGACCAAGCGCAGGTTCACCCGGATAACCTACATAAATGAAAGCATCAGTTTTGGGAGAAAACGCGTGCGCATAACTAACAGAAAGTTCCGAAAACAAATCATGCGGATGCTGCCTGTCGACCAGCGGAATATTGTTATAGGTTTCACCTGATTGATACAACAAGGGGTAACCTCGTTTACCCTGTGTTAAAGGATCAAGCGAAACCATTGCGTTAAAATGAAACAAACCTTTCTTCTTCACTTTCCTTTGTCCCATCAGCATGAACCAATTCGGTGCATCAAAATCATTATCACCGCGTACACCCTTGTTGCTAAAATCCTGGTTATTGTATCGTAGAAATATGCTGCCATGCATCATGAACATCCAATCTTTTTGATGTGTCATATATCCATACATCGGCGACGCATCAGGCAGCCAACCCGTCCCGGAACCATTCCGGTTCATAGGCAGGCTTAGAGAGAACGCATGACTCATCGAAGGCATTTCCGAATCACCATGATGGTCGTGCATTGGTTTTAACGTGTCCTTTTTCTCCTCATGATGATGCTCATACTGAGAAAACGATTTCAAAACAGGTACAACCAATACCGTCGTAATAAAAATAACTTTAAAAATAACTTTCTTCATCAGCTTAAAATTTTCACCACCGTTGTTCCGCTCATGCCAATCATTAATGCGTCTTCAATTATCGTTACCGTGCTCATTGGCAGGTTAAATACAGCGCCAAGGCAGGCACATTGAATTTTCATTTTGTTCAAAACACTTTGCAATACACCGATGATACTCACTCCCATCACTACAAACGTTACAGCATTCGTGAGCAGCGGATTGAATCCTGTTAAGAACGCTATGCCCAACCCAAGTTCAATAAACGCATACAGGTATGCCCATGGCCGCCAACGTTTCGCAATGATGTCATAGGCAGAATAGCTGTCCGCAAATCCATCCAGATCCATCAGCTTGAAAAATGAAAACACCAGAAAAAATCCTGCCATGAAATGTTCCATCCATCGCGATGCATCAAATCCGCCGTTAATCGCTTCGACCAACACGGTAATACCGGTTATATAGGCAAAAATCAGAAGAATCGGCTTGTAAGCCTGGAACCATGTCCGCGTTTCTTCCCGCGGCATACTCTTAACAACATCATGATGAATGCTCCCATTTTCAGAAAGTTGGTATTCCGGGTAATCCTTCAAAGCATTTTTAAGCACAGGTGTTCCGATATGCTTGTTCATTTCGATAGTTGCCGTTCCAGTGGGAAGGTTTATACTTACGTTTTTAACACCTTCCACTTTCGACAAAAGCGACTGCACCTTCGCCTGGCAACCCGCACAGGTCATCCCTGAAACGTGATAAGTTTGTGTCATAACCGTAACCTTTATAATACAAAGTTACCCAGGGCCTCAGCCATGATTGTTACACAATTAAGGGAATGATTTATATAACTTTTGGATTACCCCTGTATGGTTGAAATATTCTTTTTCAGCTCCCAGTAGCGGGGATCATTTTTCAACGCTTCAAATGCGGGGTATTCAAGAAAGAAGTTAACCGGGGCAGCACGTCGTTCGCGACACCGCCCGATATGATAAAAAACTTTGTCGTAGTTGCCGAGAGCGAACCAGATACCGACAAGATCACCGTCAAGAACCACATCAGGTTCCGCGCGTTGCCACTCTTCAATTTTCTGCACACATTCCATCGCGTCATCGCGCTTGCCGAGACTTGCCAGGCAATATCCCAGGCCCATTAGTCCTTTAAGCGGATGGTTCGTAAGCCGGTGTACTTCCCGGAACAATGGCAGCGCTGCTTCCCAATCGCCTCCCATGCCTATTGCCCATGCTTTTAATTCGAGGCTCGCACGCATGTTGGGATTTATCTCAAGATTTTTTTCTGCCTGCGCTATGGCCTCTTCGTACTGCTCGGTAAACATGTACATATTTCCCAAAGCATGATTAATCCCGGCATTGAGCGGGTCAATCTTTGCCGCTTCTTCAAGCGCTCTTACGGCGTCGCGTTTTTGTCCTACGGCGATATAATAAAAGCCAAGCATTTTATAAGCAGATACGGCACCCGGATTTAACCCGATAGCGCGTTGCAGAGCCGCATACGCTTCCTTCCATTTCCAGTCGTGGTACAATAAACGGCTAGCCCGCGCAACATGCGCCTCCGCTATTGTATCATCGAGCTGCAACGCTCTGTCGGAATATTCCTTTACTAAATCAAAAGCTTTAGGCGGCGACATTTGCCCGGTCGACCCGAGGTATGCATATGTTTCAGCAATCACCGCATACACAAGCGCATAATTTTGATCGAGTCTTATGGCCTGTTCAAAATAATTTATCGCTGTTTTCGCGTCGCCGGGAGTATATCGATTGAGATAATGAAGACCTTTTAAATAATTCGTATATGCTTCAATGTTATGAGATGCAGGTTTTACTGTTTGAATCTTTGCAGGCTTTGCAAGATTTTCTTTTAACCGGGTCGCGATGATACCGCTGATTTCATCCTGCACCTCGAATATATCAGTGAGGTTGCGGTCGTAGTTTTCACTCCATATATGATAGCCATCGGCGGCATTGATCAGCTGCGCGGTAATACGCACACGGTTGCCGCTTTTTCGTACGCTCCCTTCCAGGATTTTGTCGACGTTTAGTTTAACCGCGATATCCCTGATGTCGTCATTTTTACCTTTGAATGCAAAGGCAGATGTACGCGATGTTACCTGCAAACCGTCTACTTTTGTCAGTGAATTCAGCAATTCTTCGGTGATGCCATCGCTGAAGTACTCGTTTTCAGGATCGGCGCTCATGTTTACGAACGGTAGCACAGCGAGCCGGTTAGCCGGCGGTTTTGTTTTTCCCTTGATAGCGTTGCGCGATGGTACCACAATGCCACTATTGTTAATGGCATAAACTCTTGCCGGCTGTTTAATATTCTTCAGCTCAAAATATCCGAGTTCGATGGCGCTGATGCCTTCCTGGTTCTTAATCTCGTCGTACACTTTTTCAGAAACGAGAATGCTGCCCGGCAGAGCGAGTGATTCGATGCGTGACGCGAAATTTACACCATCGCCGTAGATGTTTGCGTCGTCGATGATAACATCGCCGGTATGAATGCCGATTCTTACATCAACCTTAGGCGCTTTCAACAGCTCCTGCTGAATATACAGGGCGCTGTTCACCGCTTCGATCGCGCTGTTGAAAATACTGAGGGAGCCATCTCCATAAAATTGCAACGTGGTACCGTTGAAATTCTTAATTCCGTGGTCGAGAGCGTCTTTAAGCTGACGTCGTTTCTCCCGTGCAAGCTGCTCGTTTTCCTGCATGAGTGCAGTATAGCCTGTCATATCCGCGAATAATATTGCAACGAGCCGGCGCATGGTTAAGTAGGCTGCAATTTAACTGGAAACCGCCGGATAACAGCGGCTGTTTACCTCGCAAACTCGCCAAAGTGCCAAAGAATTCCTGAAGGATCGTGGAGATAGCATTCGCTGCCCCAATCGAAATTGCGGACAGGCGTTAGCCGAACGCCTTCATATTTGTCGGGAAGCTGCAACGCTGATAAATCTTTATAATGTTGTTCAACATTTTCTACCTCAACAAACACCATCGTATTGTCTATCCAGTCTTTTACATCGGCATCCTGCAGGTAGAAAGCGATGCCGTCGGTTTTGAAAACAGACATTGCAGGAAATAAAACCGTTTCAGTAAATCCGAGGTCGCGATAGAAGTTGCGTGATACTTCAAAGTTTTTTGCACCGATAAACGGACGGATAGATTTAGCCCTGTGTTGCATACAGTTGTTGTTTTAAAGCGTTAACAGCTTCCGCAATCTAAGCAATTTGGAAATTGTTTTATAGGCCCGGCATGTATTCATCAGCCTTTTCCCGGTTAAAAAAGTTTTCTCATAAATTGTTTAGGTAATTTACCGCCCGACTGGTTAAAACCATATAACATGATACGATTTATTTTTCTCCTTTCGATGATAGCGTTTAATTTTTCAACATTCTCTCAACAAACCTGGAACGGAAAGAAATGCGCTGTGGTGCTGACTTACGACGATGGCCTTTCCGTACATCTCACGAACGCAATACCAGCGCAATCAGGTTACTTGTATTTTTATTCCATGGCGTCGGCGGAGGTCATTCGATGGATGTGTCACTCGATGCGCACAGTAAGTTGTTGCATTACCTGGAACAAAACGACAAAAATATCTGGAACGCCACCATGCTCGATGTCGCGAAATTCGCCATCAATAAACGACGTTAGAACAATTTTTCCTGCGGCGGCGTAATGCCTGCAAGACGCAGGTATACCGTTGTTTGTCCTCGATGATGCGTTTGATGTTCAAATAACTTAGCTATCGCGACGCCCTTAGGCATGTCGAACCGGCCAAACAATTTCACGTTTTCGTTCAACTGGGCGGGAGTAAGTTTTTTGACACTGTTGATTACAAAATCGTAGCCAGCGAGGGTCAGTTTCGTGACATTCGCTTTTGATTTATCAGTGCTTTTTTCGGAATCACCAAAGTTGATTGGACTTTTTTCTCCAGTGATAGCTGATGCGAATCCGTAGTTAGCATCGGTGAGGTGAAGCATTTGCTCAGCGAAAGAACGCATTTGCGGAGTTGGCTTTAACGCATACCCGGAATCGGACATGGCCTCAAGATATTCTTTAGTATAAGCTTTCGCCCTCTCCCACTCTTTCACCATTACATCAACCGGGTTTTGGGCAACCGCAAAACTAACAGCGCAAAAAACAAACAACAGTGTTGCAAGTAGTCTTTGTTTCATATGATGAGTTTTAAATAAAGCTATTTCGTTTCAATCGCCCTCTTCACATCTGCTTCAACTTTCTGCCTGATATCTTTCATCAGCGTCGTTTCTTCGTCCGTGCAACGATCGCAGCTATTCTGTATGTTGCTGAAATATTCGTCGAGATAACTTTTATACTCTTGACCGGCTGCATAGAATTCGTGCGCGAGATCGGTTCTTATTGTTTTACGTTCCGGTTCAGTCATGCTGACGTAGGCCGACATAAAATCGGGAGGATAGGTCGAAAAGAATGTTTTGAGATAGCCGCTGAGCAGCTCTGAGTTTTCGTGCTCCGCGGAGGCTTTGTTATGCGCGCGGACGTCTTTATAAATGTCTATCGCTTTACGTCTTGTCGACGGGTTATCTGACAACAGGCTATCCCACCATTTTAGCTGGTTACCGGAGTTTTCGGCGGGAGGCGGTGCCGGTGACGGCGCAGCCGCAGCGCTTGTGTCTATGATTGTTGATTCTGCGGCCTTTGGTTCCTCGGCTGTTTGTTCATTGGGTGTATCGGAACAGCCGACAATTAAAGTGATCAGTAGAGCCTTCGCTAAATATTTCATACCGGTGCAAAGTTATGGAGGCTTTTTAGGCAAATAACCGTGCCAATCGGGTATTTTTTAGGAAATTTTAGAAGAATTTCATTTTAAATACGAATCGAAAACGTAGTCAATCAACTTCACTATCCTCTGATCAGCTGCGTATTTCTCTTTTAAAAATACAGTAAAACCGGATGTATTGTACCAGGCAGATTTATTTGCTGTCCGCACGCTGATCGGATTGAAACCCATTTCTATCAGCACTTCGTTCATATAAGCGTCAGTAAAGCCCGCATAACACCTGTTGCACTTCGATTTCAGCTTCTCATTTAAACGTAAAAGAAATTCAAACGCATCATCCCGTAAAAACTTCTCACTCGATTTTAGTCCCGTGATAGAAATTAAATCATTTTTATTATAGAGCCTGTTCACACAACCAGGATTTTTAACAGTGCAATTCGCATTTGTTGTAATTACCCTGGCACTATCAAAATACACATCACCGGTAAACCATATTCTATCCGGACTACCGGAAGCATAAACCAATCTAAGTTCATGAGCTATTGCCGGAAAAGAGGCATTAATAATTATGCTGTCCTTTTGTTGCTCAACAACCGCTTCAACGAAAGCTGCAGAATCAACCGGCAATCCACTCAAGAAACGGCTGAAATTAGCAGTGTCGCCATACTCAATCATTCCCACATAAAGTTTGCTATCCTGTGTTTTGAAAACAGTGGTGCGCAAACCCGTAAACGACCATTTTCCGTCCAATTGATCCGGCAATTGAGTAAACCCTCCAAGAGCATATAAGCAATATAAACAAAGAAAGAAAAGGAAATTCTTTGACAAGGTTCGTAGGATTGTATTGTAAGATAACGTAAGAAATGTTAAGTTATAGCCATACCCGCCAGCATGAAATATCAGCGAAAAATAATTTTTGAATTTTATTGATGGATCTTGATTTGTTGTAAATTAGTAGTGGTATTTAATACCATTAATACCATTGCCTACAACCCCATTACGGGCGGATTTACTTATACATATTTCTCAGGATTGAAAAGGTTTTATCCCATCAAAGTCAATCGATTTTGACTGGGAAATCAGATTTATTTATTGGATCACAAAATATTGCATTGGAAATGGGGAGAATTGTGTCAATACCAATCGTGTATAAAAACAACGAATACTATTTACTCGCCAAGTTTTCCGAAGTTTCCGGTTCAACGGAACTTCGCGTTACTATAATGAATGGTGACCTCGAAAACTTGCTTTACGGGAATCACATCTTTAAATACGAAGGTGGACGATTAATCAGCAACACGCCTGCAAAAGGTTATGCGGCAGAGTTAAAGGCTGAAGTTATGCGCGCTCTCGAAGAATTCCTCAGCACAACAGCGTAATTAATAAGAGCGGAGCTTTCTTCCTGATAACGTATCAACCACGGTTTTACCACTGTTCAATTTTCCTTTAATGGCGTCTCTCCTGAATTCTCCGCTTGCGTCGTAGTATTCAACAGACGTGTCAATAACAGAAATTAATATCCCTGGTATATTTTTTTCCAACTTGTTCTGGATAAGTCCATCCGGCGTAAGGAAATGGCACGGCCAGCTTTCCGGCGCGCTGGAATTCGTAAGCGACATATAGAAATAATTCGAGGCAGCATTGGCCTGCGCCGTAACCGGCATAATTAGCGGATGGATAGATCCCGCGGCTGATTTGGCATTATAGAATGACTGAAATATTACGCGTGTTCCCAATGCGCTGTAGCCGCGGTATAATTCCGGGAACCGTACATCATAGCATATCAGTAAACCGCAGCTCACTCCGTTGAGGGTAAAGTTCACAAAATGGTCACCGGGAGTAAAATATTCAAGATCGGTTGACGTACAGAAGCGTTTGTCGTACCTGTCTGCTATCACTCCTTCCGGTGTGATGAGGTATAAACTGTTATAGGGTTTATTGCGTCCACTTAACCGGTGCATGGACCCGAGTACCACCCAGATTTCCAGTTTTTTTGCAAGTGATGCCACGGAATCTGTAGCGCTGCCCAATTCTTTCCAGTTAAAATTGTCGAGCGATGTCATGTCGGTGCCGGGGTAACCCGACAAGGCGCACTCAGGGAAATGAACAATAGTTGCCTTCTTCGTTTTTGCCTCGATCATCTGTTCGGCAATCCAGTGCAGGTTT
Source organism: Chitinophagaceae bacterium (assembly GCA_016786745.1). Taxonomy (GTDB): domain Bacteria; phylum Bacteroidota; class Bacteroidia; order Chitinophagales; family Chitinophagaceae; genus Flavitalea. Next base: position 128,947 of record JAEUVS010000151.1, read on the forward strand.
TGTTGGATATCTGCCGACACCGGAAACTGGCACGATGCAACTGTGATTTTACCATTGCCCTTGTCTGCCTGCGCCGTAAGATGCAAGGTGCAAACGCATAACAAAGTAAAGTGAAGTAAAATGTAAAAAAAAGCCTTCATATAATTGAAGATACCAAAATATCAGGGTCAAAGAACATAAATCAGCATGGGACGATGCACGATGTGTCAATTGGGCCTGACAGTTCGCCTGACACCACTCCTGTCAAAAATATCCATGCTGTCCACCGAAGAATTTATAAAAAGTAACGGAGCCGATTGCGAAAGGAATGAACTGCCATGATAAACCTCCTCTTTTCTTGCGCCGCCGGTTTTCAGGTGCACCACAACATATTGGTCATTCGCCATAAGCGATTTAATGCTATGCCCCGAATTGCTGCGAAATAATTTGAGCGGACCGCGATTCTGCGACGCTGCCACAAGAAGTTTATCGTCCGGACCTTTAAGCTTCACCAGCGCCTTGCCATCGCCGGGTATATACAAACCAGCGGAGTCAACACGCTTTGGAATAAAGTTTCCCTTTCCATCGCCAAATGCAACTATTCCGTTCAACGCATCATATCTTCCGTTCGCAACTTCATTGCCATAATCATTTCCAGATGCCACGAGGTCAAGATATCCATCGGCATTTAAATCCTCTGCTATCATTCCATATATTGGGGCCAGTTGAAATTGCGCCGGCAGCGCTTTCATCGTAAATCGCCCATTACCTTCATTCTGTAAATACGAACTTTTAAAATAATTGGCCTGTAAGGTAAACGCCTCGTCCAGTTGCTGGCCAAGTACGGCACGGATATCCGCCCGACCAAACTCTTTGTAGGTCAGAAATTTCTTTTTTAGCCCGGGTAGTTGCTCGATGATCTCATCCCTGTTATTAACGGTGAATTCCCTTCTCACACCGTTTTCATCTTTAATGGATGTTGTCGGGATAATTTCTGTTTTGTTATTGTTATCGAAGTCTTTCTCATAGATCCTGACAGGATATTCATACGATGCTCTCAGGTATGAATTGGTTCCGAGGTTCCCAACAACATAGTCGATATCACCATCATTGTCAAAGTCGCCCGCAACAAAACTGTTCCACCATCCCACAT
>JAEUVS010000008.1 GCA_016786745.1 Chitinophagaceae bacterium
TCACTTTAGCATTACCCGACGGTTTACACAACGATGTGAACCCGGCATTAAATAGTAATTCTGTGTATTGACTATCATCCGCCACCAGCGGATGCTTCTTATCAAGAATGTATTGATAATTATCCCCTGGAGTTTTCCCTCTTACCTGCATAGTTTACACCAAACACCTCAGATAATGCGAAATCTTTTCTTTCGCGTCCCTTCTCGTCGTATAAACTTGTGATGTAGGTGGCAATAAGGTTTCCACCTTCCCTTACATAATTCTTCAGCAAATCCACTTCGGCGTCCGACATACATCTTACATTAGGAAGAATGACCACCCTGTACTTTTTCAGAACTTGGGCAGTCACCTGGTCGTCGAGAATAAAATCATTTGGAATATGCTTTTCCATCACCACATTTTCAAATCCTCTTATGTCTGTCCCGAATTGATCTTCTTCCAATGATTTTTTGTGGTACGACAGGCGAGTGGCTCCCGAATAATATATGCCGATATTTGAAACAGGCACATGCTGTTCGAGCAATCTTTCATTCACCTTTACGAACTGGTATGCCTCCGTTTCATTAAATGCATTGCGATTATCATGGGTTTGAGTGGGAACATTTGTGAAATAGCAATTCCAAAACCTCCCTCCTGCCGAAAGAATCTGCCACAGCCAAACTTTAAGATCGGTTTTTGGATCAATTACGAGACGGTGCGCAGTGCCATTTCCCCCGTACATCACCACCGCTTCCCGATCAGGAACCATCGACTTTAGGAATTTGATGATAGAACTACCGTAATTCAGATCATAGTAATAGTTCATCGCGCCGCCGCCTGTCAGGAAAGCAACACTTACGAGGATATCAAAATGATCCCTTGCATTTCTCAAATCAATACCGTAATCCGCTTCACCACCCAAACCATAGATACTGAAAACCTCTGCAGTATACACTTTGTCGTTACCGAACGATTTAACCGTTTGTTTGATCTTATTCATGTATGCATCGGCCACTCCCCTTTTCCAGGTGTAGTAGGCCTCCAACTCCGACTCGGCCGCAACAACCGGATCAGGAACAGCTTTGCCGGTTTTTTCTTTGTAAGCAGACTGGCACCTCTCACAATAACAAATTCCTCTAAAACCCGGAGCATTGTGCCAAATGCCATCAACTTCGTAATTCTTTAGTACATAGCTCACATATTCATTGAGGTATTCATTTCGGTGGTTTCCCAGATAGCAGGACTCATACAAATGAGGTTTGGTCCATGTAATCAATACCGGGTTCTGATTTTTATCCTTCATATACCAGTCAGGAAATTTCCTGTAAACATGTTCTTCTGAACCCCGGAAATCGATTCGCGCAATAACCTTGAAGCCGGCCTTCCTGCAAGCGGAAGATATCTCTTTCAAAATATCCCTGTCGCCCATGACTTTGTTGACATTAGCCGCGGGTAACGGATTCTGAAAGAAGTCTACAATTCCGCCGGCATTTACGCAAAGCGCGTTGTAGCCACCTTTTTTGAGGTAGTCGATTACAAGATCAGCGTTATAAGCCTTTGCATCGATCTCCCTGAGAACCGTATGCATGATGCGCAGTGGCTTCCTGTACCAGTAAACATCCGCACTTTCATGTTTATTGAGCAGTGTTTCAGTCGTGCTGATAATTGGCGAAAATGTTAAACCGCCTGTGATAACAGCGCCTGACTGAATAAAATTCCGTCTATCCATTTTCGGTAGATTATTATTTTTTCGGTTCAATATGCAACACCCCTCAGGTCATCAATCTTAATTAGGTCCCTGACTTTCTTTAACGCGTTCTTTTTTGTACAAGCTCATGTTCCTGTTCAATCTTTTTTTCGCGACTTCTAACCAAATCATCGACTTTTGTATTCATGAACACGAAATATTCAGAATACACCGCTTCGCACTCTGAATTATAGTATTTAGATTTAGTACACCACGCTTCCAGGTCTGGCGATATCGTTTTGTAGTGTGTTACGATCCTCGATTCTTCACCGTTGTATGCCGCGCCATCGCTATCCCTGCAGGCAACCCGCTTAGTATTTGCTTCGCTCTTCGCGACTATACCCTCTCCATATTTATCGTTCATCAATTTCTGCAACTTGTCGGCACTAATGTTAAACTGCACCGAGTAGAGTATATTTTTCCAGAAGTGCAACCATATATCTGAATACAATAAACCGTCCGCCATCAAATAGTCGATATGATAAACTTCATGGTCCTTGTCTATGGGACTGTCTGAAAAATGTTTCAGCGCGTCGTTGTGTTTGCAATTGTGCAGAACGTAGAATATTTGATCGGTTTTTCCGTCGAGGCTTGAACCGGATACTTCATTTTCATCACCGGTTTTCTGAATTTGTATGTTGTGAGCAGTTGCAATGCTGTCGATAGTACTGCTTGTGGTTTTACCGGGCATAAATGGCCCGATCGTGCTAAGTTGGGCGTGTGTATCATGAAGTACAAAGAAGATGATTAGCAGCGAGATAAGAATCCGTGTCACTTTGGGTTTAAGGTTTTGGTCATTTCAAATTTAAGTGTAAACCTGCATCCAATTCATCATCTGCTCATCCATTATTGACCTGGGAAGCGGGTTAGTTACGACAGTACTTAGTTTGGGAAGAGGCCTCCTGTTTCGACGGCAGCCATTTCTATTTTAATCTTTGGTGATTAAGCTTTTTTTTATTTTTACCCGCCCCCTCCCATTGTAAACTGTTAGGTTATGGAACTGGAAGCTTTAAACGACCGAGAATTGCATCTCGTCTTTTTAGATATCAACAACCGTTACATTCGGCAACTTGATCGACCTGTCCGAGATTACATTAACGACCCGGAGTTCGCGAAAATTCGAGAGGAACTAAGACGGGTATTGACAGAATTGGAACGCCGTAGAGCTAATGACAGGGATTAGAATTTTGATAACCCTACCTCTCAGCGGCAGGCCGCCCGGAACGTTCAACATGTATCCTCCTTACCAGGTACCGTTTGATTTGAAAGCTCAAATCATGTACCTGGCCAGATGGTCATATTTTGAAGGCCAATCAAATAATATTTTTGATATATATTTATTCCTTCATAGGATAAGGTTTAAGAGCTTTTGCTCTTCCGACCCCAGGTTTTTACCTGGGGTTTTTTTAAAGAAAATCAAGGTAGTTTTCCTCTTTTTCTAAGTTCCGCTTCAAGTAGTCGAAGCGGCTCACTCAACTTTTCGATGGATTGCTGGGAAAGTTCAGGATGACGGATAATCATCTCGAAAAGGGCGTTTTTTTCGCGGTCATATTTTTGGAGGATCTCTTCTGTTGAGAATGTTGTATAAGGCATGTGACAGCAAAGTTAAACACTATCAATCATTGGTGTGCCTGGAGCTGCAGAGAGGGGCAGATAGGGCCAATAAGCAACGAATGTCGAATATTATGAGAAATGTCGTAAACCAAAGAAAGTTCGTGTCGACCCGGGCTGCCTGTTCAATGAGAGATTAGGATGTTGAAGAATGAGTTGAGGTTAATGTTATATAAATGATTTTTGAATTTGTGAAAATCAGAAAATGTTAGCACCGAACTAATGAAATTAATATCCTACATTAACAGCTAAATTTTGGTGGAAAATGATTGGACGGTGCAGAAATCCGAATAGCCAAAATACAAAATATATCCTATATGCAGATGATGACATGGAAGACCAGGACGTTTTTGCTGACATGCTTAACGAAATCGCTCCTGATGTGTCGCTTGTTACTGTAAATGATGGCGAAGAAACTTTCGACTTTTTAGAAAATCTCCACCCAGGGTCATCATTTCCCTGCCTGATATTGTTAGATGTAAATATGCCTAAACTAAACGGCATCGAAACACTCGAAAAAATAAAAAAAATCTCACGGTACAGAAGCGTTCCTGTAATATTATTTTCTACGGCTATTAACAATAATGAGATAAAAAATATATTCTCATTAGGGGCAATAGACTACGTTAAAAAACCTACGAAATACTCAGAGTTTGAGAGCATAGTTCTTCGGTTTGTCAACCACTGTGAAGTGGTGCCACCCAAAGCTCAAGACTGACATCCTGGGGCCAGGCAGCCGATTCATTTCTGCTTTTGCAACTTTGCGTCGATGTGTTTTATCAATTCTTTCATTTCATCCGCCGGACTAAAATCCAGTAATTTCAGGTCATCCAATACAACTCCGGTGTGACCAGGAGGCATATAAAACAAATCGCCGGCTTTCAACAAAACGTCATTACCGTCGGCATACCTGACACGCAATGAGCCTTTGATGATCAATCCCCAGTGTGGCACCTGGCAAAGATTATCTTTAAGACCGATTAATAGCGGGCCCAGATCAGTGCCCTTGGGGAGTTCATTAACTGCGACAGCCATATTTCCCCAACCGTCAATAAGGTTGATTACAGACTTTTTGGGAAATTCATCGATCGCGATGTGCTTTTCAGTTCCTGGATCAGGAGCTTTCTTTTCCACGTCAGATGTTTGTCCCCGCAAACCAGCGATAATAAAGAGGTAACTGCAAATGCAGAAAATGGAGCGGCATAGATAATTCATATGCAAAGAATTAGTTTGTTTGATAAGTATGTTGAAAGTAATCAGAACCTCGTCAGCCGCTGGGTAGTTATCTTGCAATCACTTGTAATATTGTTGTATTTTTTGGCATCCTGTGATATATGCGCTAATCAGGAGCAGTCAGTGCCACAAAATCCGGGCAATTCCGTAATGATCTCAAAAATATATCTCTACGGTAGTCGCAGTAGTGCATAAGCTGTCCCTTTTCGATGGCACTTTTGAGAAAAGCAACAGCTTTGCCCTCTTGCTCTAGTATTGCATACAGTCGTGCCTTGATATAGTCTTTCTGATATGGATGTTCGTTGCGGCGGAACTTGATTAGCGACTTATTTTCAAATCGTTTAAGAATTCTGAATGCTACCTGGTAATTGCCGGAGGCTGCTTCTGCCTGCGCTAAATAAACCCAAAGATCCTCGTTTGTTGGCCTCTCCTGAAGTTTTTGACGAATATATCGGGCCGCAACCTCATAATTTCCCATTAAAAACAATGCGTCTACTTTATCGAACCCGTAAGCATCACCATTGCCTTTTTCAAGCTTCAGCAAACCCTTTTTCGCGAAATATCGGGCGGAGGTGTCGGCTCCCCGCAGACTAAACTCCCAGGCTGCGGAAAGATACCAGGTAGAATATAATTTGTCTTCGTCAAGACCGTATTCAAATTGTAATAAGTGGACCTTTGTCCGGGCGATACTATCAATAATTTGGTCAACGTCTTCCTTTGATCCACCAGACGAAACAGTGGCATTGATCAACAACCTGGGGATCTCAAGATTATAATGATTGTCGGAAATATTTTTGAGGTATGCGACGGCATCCCCGGTCCTATCAAGCATCAAAAGTGATTCCGTATAGTTAAAAACCTTGAAATAATGCCAAATCATACCGAAATCTGATTGTCCTGGTTCTGTCAGCTGGTTTAACACCGAGATTGAAAGACGAGGCTTAAACATTGCTTTGGCCAAATAGCCTGCAAGCATATTGAAATAATAATCCTTCGGATACGATTGCAGGCTTTGCAAAGCCATTTCAAGCGCTTTTTTGTGCTGACGTTGAAAGACAGCGCTCCACGTCTCGCAGATCTTTCTCTCATACCGGGTAATACCGGGAGTTTTAAGGATATCCTGCATCATCGAGATCATAGAATCCTGGGCAACTCCTCCATAGGTCCATGTAAGAAAAATCCGGGGCTCTACGAAATTGGGCTCGCAGTCAACGGCCATTTCAAAATACTTTCTGGCATTTGTAAAGTATAAACCGGTATTAAGTTCCTCCATGCCTTTAAGGTAGTACCGGTAGGCAATGATGTTTGGAGGTATAAGTTTACCCAACTTAACTGCATCCAGGTTCATTATCAACCCGGCTATCCTCACCCGTATGTCTTCGATTAACGTCATCACGCTGTCTTTCGATCCGCGAATTATGGGAAAGTCGTAAATCACCGCAGAAGTATTGGCATCAATGAAACGGGTATTGAAATAAATTTCACTGCCTTTCAAAAAATAATCACCGTTAACAAGATATTGAGCTGATACAATTTCATTAAAAAGTGGCTTTTGTTGGGGATCACCAGGCGTTACACCAACATACTGCTGGTATTGCCTGACCGTAAACCATGGAACTACCTGGAAAGAATCAATTTCCGATAATCTGCTCGTTATCCAGCTCCCGGCGATATCACCAATAACGTTCATTGAACTGTCGCCGGTCTGGTTGTTGTAAGGGAGTACAGCTATGCGTGTTCCCGGGCGAATAACCGATTTTGTCTCAGCCTTTTTATTGCTGGTTATCAACACCAATATCACACAAACGACCATCATTACCGGGATGAGATAATGCCACTTTTTTCTGCGAGGCAAAGTTTCTTCGGTTTTGTGAATAGTTTTAGTATTAATGAAAATGCCGTGTGATGCCAGGAGTTCATTGACTTCAGGTAGCGTATAAAAAGAAAAAATCGGCAGCTGTCTCCATTCTGGTCCGAGGCCGTTTTTTTTAATTTCCATTGGTGATGCGCCCATTTCTTCCCTGAAGCATTTGCTAAACCACGCTGGATCTCCGAATCCTACTTTAAAGCCAATTTCCGAGACAGAATAGTGCCCTGACTGCAAATGCACAAGGGCCTGAAGAATTCTTATGTAACGTATAAACCGTCCGGTTGAAACTGAGGTTATTTGCTTTATTTTTCTGTGCGTTTGCTCACGGCTCAGGAAAAGCTGCTCTGCTAACTGGCTACCGGCAAACTGATCATCGTCGATATGTTTGAAAACCAGGTTTGCAGCTCTGCGAAGAAAATTAGGATCATTTGATTTGAAGCGATCCATTGGCAAAATTGGCGGAAAAGCCTTATCTAAAATAGACATTTTTTCTTTCGGTAGAAGCTTTTAACCCCGACTTGTCTTGAAGCAAATGAAATATTCCGGGTAGGTGTTGCAGCATGGCTCAGAACTGATTGAACCTGACTCCATCGTTTAATGCGTCGCTTAGATAAGTGCGATCTACCTCAACAGATCCTTTCGTGTATGAGTGTCGAGTTCAAATAAGAAAAAGGCCACTTGATTGGGCTTGTAACCAATTGAAACGGCCTGACCGGCAAATTGAATAACTTTAAATACCCGGGCGCGAACCGGAAATCAACAACCAAAATGAATAATACAATACCGGATAAAGTGACTTCAGAACCAGAGCCACCAAAAATTTCTATAACGACTCCTGACTGGATGTTAAGGGAGTTAAACATCATTGACAATATTTTCAAGACACAACACTTAAAATACGATCCAACTGATCCTTTCCCCTATGCATTGGATAAAACAGGCCAGTCAGGAATTGATGGAAACTATATTATCAGTATTCTTCTTTTATCAGACTGGCATCCATTTGTCAAAGAATAATTGACTTTATAGATAAGTTTGAACCGGAACGAAAATCAGAAAATATTCTACAACATGGCCTCGACCACATCAAATGAAACGGAAAATGAACATAAAGGTGAGACGACCTGATTCAAATAAGTTCGTTAGAGAAAAATTTGGCTATGTCTAATAAATCTTTAGCTACTGGGGTTGTTATTGGCGTTGTCATTACAGGCGTCATTTGCTATATAATATATCTTGAAAACGAAAAAAAGAAATTGATTGAAGAAAATGATTTGCTCAAACAACGAAAATTACAAGACCCAGGAAATAAAATAGTTAGTATTAACTCAATTCCAGAACCAGTAAGAACAAATTTTAAAGAAATTATTGAACAACATGCACCTGTTGTACCGATAGATCAGAGCTACCATGAATCATTAAAGCGAATTCAGTATTTAAAAGATACTATCGAAAACCGGGACGGGTACCAGTTTTTTTATAAAAGCGGAAAGGTTTGGGCAACTGAAAAACACCTTCATGTGCTTTATGACCTCTCCTGGTACCAAACGAATTGTGATGTCAATAAGGAAGTCAATAATGGCAGGGGTGCTGTGGATTTCAAAGTGTCAATAGGCCTTGACAAAACGCTGGTAGAATTTAAAATGGGTTCAAACTCCCGACTGGAGAAAAACCTTCAAAAGCAAACTAATATATACCAAAAGTCAAACCATAAGGCCCGTAAGATCATTGTTATTTTCTATACCTCGGAGAAACAGGAAGCCAGGATCAAAAAAATTCTTAAGAGGTTGAGATTGCTTAGGAGCAAGTCAATTATTTTAATTGATGCAAGGAACGACAATAAACCATCGGCCTCAGTAGCTTAAATGACGCCGTAAACTATCAAAACCAAAGCTTACTACCAAATGGGAAAAAGAAGTAGAAAAAAATTACAAAAGAAGATTCAAAGCAGTGTAAGATTAGTTCATCCCCTCAGAAAGCTGCTAAACCATCTTCTTACAAAGACAGTAAGGATAATGCAATCTCG